>CAZNGU010000010.1:0-12397 GCA_964572325.1 uncultured Methylomarinum sp. | reverse complement strand
ATTGATTATTGTCCATGTTTCACCTTGCAGGATTCGCAATTACAGCTTGTTTTAACTTAGAAAGCCATCTGGTTTTCAGGATTTGCATTTGATCGTGTTCTCGAACAGACGTCAGAGCAATTAATTCAAGCAGTGATTTGCTTTTTTACTGAGCTTGGAATAATTGATTAAAACTCAATTTCCCAACATTTCGTATGTTTCGATAAGCTGCGACTAAAAGGTCGGCTTTACCTGCGCTATAATCACTTTGGGCGTTAATTAACGCAGTTTCCCCCGCCAGTAAATCAATCAGTGAGCGCCGCCCTAGTTCGCGTTCTTTTCTTGCCAATTGTAAAAATTGGCCAGCGATATCTACCTGATCTTTTAAATAGCCTGTTCTTTGGCGTGTTAATTGCAATTCATACCAGGCATTTTGTGCATTTTCTTTGGCTATTTGTAAGGTATTGTCAGCATTATATTGTTCCGCTACCATCAGTTTGGTGCTGGCTTTTTCTGCGTGACGCGCCCTTCCTCCGACATCATAATCCCAGCTAAAGCGTAAAGAGATTTCGTTTTCTTTGCGATCTCTTCTAACTCCGTCCTGCTCTCTTAGATATCGACTTTCGCCTACAATATCCAGCGTTGGCATCCATTCAGTTGTTGAGACAACTTTACGTTCAGCTTTTGCTATTTCTACAGCGGCATTATTTAACAATACATCAGGATTCTGGGTGGCTAAGGCAGCAATGATGTTTTCTAGATTGGTAGGTAGAAGTTCTGTGGGTTCTGATAAAGATTCCAATTGATTGTGCAAAGGTGGCGCTTTGTGAAAGACCGATTCAAAACGATTGCGAGCGATGGCCAAGGCTTGTTCAGCACCGACCCGACGTGCCTGAGCACCAGCAAGTTCTGCTTTGGCTTGTAACGCATCTGCGGAATAGCCTTTACCACTTCTAATTCGAGTGTCTTCCAGTTTTGCTTGTTGTTTAATATTGCTTTCTGACTGCTTGGCATAGCCAACAACTTTATAGGTTTTTTGTAATTCAAGATAGGCTTCAATACCTGCAAGCATGAGATTTTGCTCTTGTAAATTACGCTCTAACTGTTTCTGCAGGGTAGTTTTTTCGGCTCTATCAATGGCGGCGTTTATTTTGCCAAAATCCCATACTTTTTGCTGAATGCTCAAGATGGCGCTGGCTGGGGCGAGTTCTGAATCATTACCGATATCACGATCAATACTTTCAAGGCCAATCTGGCTTGTTATGCTTACTTTAGGAAACCATTCCGAACGTTCTACTTGAATTTGTTCTTTAGTAGCTTCAACTTCTTTGTCAACCAAATGAATCAGTTCGTGTTCTTGTAATAAGGTCTGTAAGCTGAGCATTAAGCCTGAAGCTTGTTCGTTTGCATGGGCATAATTTGTTGCCCATAGCATTGTTATAAGTATAAGCTTGCCAATCTGCATGGTTCACCCTGAGTTATTATAAGTTTTAGATGAATTTTGAAATATATATTAATCATTCAGAAACCATTTGCAGTAAAACAATATGAATATGTTAGCAAAAGAACTCTGTGGACAATATATAATGCGAGTATACATTTTATAGCTGCAAAGATATAGTGTTAGATCTTTTGCTATGTTACTGGGGTAATCAAGTTTAAAAATCCTGCCCAATCCTATTTGGTTATTTATTACGCGTAACCTAAAGCTCTTATCCGGAAATAATGAGATCAAACTGCTTCATCAGGGGATTTATATGTTTCCTGTCAATAACTTCCAGCGGCAGACTCAGATCGTTTGGTTTTAAGCATCGTTCCTGAAGTGATTCAGCCTCTATATATAAGGTATTAACATCATACATTTCCAGTGCATTAAAAATACACGACGTATTTTTTAATAGCTGTTTTTCAGCTTGTTGTGTGTTTTTTAATTGAAAAACCCCATCATCTAAAAATAATAAAGCTATTTTTTGGTCAAAAGCAGCAGCGGTTAGTAACACATCCAGTTTCTCTTGCAGATGAATACCGTGATGAGGAGGCGTACGCATGACAAATAAAAAGTTTTTAATAATCATAAACTGTTAGGGAGCTGGAAATAAATAATTGTCCAATATTGGGCAGGATTGTTGTTTGTATTCAATTGTGTAACAATAGGCGCATAGCAGGCTATGTAACTATTGTTATACAATTGAAGACGGACAAAAAGACCCGTAAGATTGGACAATTATTTTTGTCCATCTCCCTTAGCCAAATTCTATAAACCGATCGGCAAGCAGACTAGCTTCAATAAGCTGACCCAAACCGGATACTCTAAAGCCCTCAGCTAAATCATCATCTCTTTTACCTTGCTGTTTTGCTTCATTTGCTATCAACAATCCACGTCTTTGTGCTGCAGAAATACAGACAACCAGGTCTATCTGATGTATTGTGGCTAATTCTGACCACTTTTTTGTTAATTGTAATTCATCATCGGGAGGTGTGGCGTATTTAAAAGCATGATAGATGCCTTCTTGATAAAAAAATACCCGGAAAACCTCATGCTCACATTTAATTAAAGCGTTTATCAATTGGTAAGCACAATATCCGGTATTTGAATTGTTAGGACTTGAATTGATTTGTATGGCATATTTCATTAGCTGTAGCTTATTTAAGTCGCAGATCAATTGTTATTTTATAATGAATTGATAATTTATGAACCAAAACCCTCTATTTCTGTCCTGTTTGCATGCCATATATTCCTAAAGTCATCATCTTTGCTCTTTTACTGTTTTTTTATCCATTAACACTTCTGGCGATTGAAATTGAAGATATCCATTTACCTGACATGGGGGACTCTTCTGGTGCCTTAATATCCCCTATACAGGAAAAAGAGTTGGGCGACGCCTTTTTTAGAAGCCTGCACTCAAGAATAAACATCAATCACGACCCAGAAATAGAGCATTATATCCAATCTATAGGCAGACGACTGGTTGCTAATAGCGACTTACCATCCAATCCTTTTTATTTTTTTGTAGTGCTTGATAAGCAAATAAACGCCTTTGCCGGTCCCGGTGGCTATATTGGTGTCAATGCGGGTTTATTTTTGCTGACAGAGGCGGAAAGTGAACTGGCTTCTGTGATGGCTCATGAGGTTGCTCATGTTACCCAACGTCATTTGTATAGAGCTTTTGAGGCGGCCAGTAAATTATCAATACCTACAGCTGCTGCAACCTTGGCTGCCATTTTACTGGGCACCCAGTCACCTGCTTTGGGTCAGGCTGCTTTAATAGCCATTCAAGCAGGTAGCGTTCAATTTCAAATCGATTTTACTCGTGACAATGAACAGGAAGCTGATCGTGTCGGCATGAAAACCTTATCAAAATCGAATTTTAATCCACGAAGTATGCCTGTTTTCTTTGAACGTTTGCAACAGTCAACACGTTACTATGGCCAAAATATTCCAGAATTCTTACGTACTCACCCAGTATCTTCTTCACGTATTGCCGATACCCGGGGCAGAGCTAATAAATACCCGTATAAACAATATCCAGATTCTCAAGACTATTTGCTAAGCCGGGCCAAATTACGAATTATGACTGCAAACACGCTAGATCAGGCTATTAATCATTTTAAAGTACGGGAACAGCAAGGAACAAAAAAACAAAGAGCTGTTGCTCGCTATGGTCTCGCTCTGGCTCAAATAGAATTACAAAAATACTCATTAGCCAGACAAGCTTTGCAGCAATTAACAACTAATTATCCCAATCAAGCACAATACGCTTATGCCCTAGCCGATTTGGAGATTGCCACCAATAATTATGACGCTGCACTCAAGCGGTTGAAAAAATCTGTGGCTTATTTTCCTTCTAATAATGCCCTAAAAATAAAATACATTTCTACTTTATTAGAAACAAAAAGTGCAAATAAGGCCAAAGCAATTTTAAATTCTCTGGATTATGTAAGCAAGACACAGCCATTATATTATGAATTAATGGCTAAAACTTATGCACAATTGGATCAGGAAGCGGAATCACATCGTTACTTAGCCGAATATTATTACTCAAGCGGAAGCACATCGGCTGCTATTTTACAAATAAAGCTGGCAAAAAAAGCCAAGGGGATTAATTTTTATTTGCAAGCTATTCTTAACGAACGTTTACAGTTTTTTCTTGAAGAAGAAAGAGAGCGCAAGCGTAATCAATAATACTTAGGGAGCTGGAAAGAAATAATCGTTCGCTTTGGGCACTAGACTTTACACGATCACAACTGCAGAGCTGTGCTTGAGCAATTTGTATTCTCACGTTGTTGTTTATTATTAATGGCTTCCAGGTTTTTACCAAGGAGGCTGTCCGGTGGACTTACATAATTGCAGAATCGTCTTGCAATAACTGAGTCATTTTTTGTAATGGCAGTGGTTTACTGAAGTAATATCCTTGAATATAATCGCATTTCTTCTCACATAAAAACATTAATTGCGTTTCGTTTTCCACCCCTTCTGCTACAATTTTCTGATTAAGGGAATGTCCCATTTGAATAATTGCACTGGCAATGCTGGCATCCTTAGAGCCAACTGTCATTTCCCGTATAAATGACTGGTCAATTTTCAAGATATCTATGGGAAATTTTTTCAAGTAAGATAAAGAAGAGTAACCCGTGCCAAAATCATCCAACGCGATTTTAACTCCCATTGTTTTTAAGCGCTTGAGTTGTAGTTCAATTTTATTAAGATCACCAATTAACATGGATTCTGTGATTTCCAGTTCAAGATAGCCAGGATCAAGTTTCGCTTTATTTAAAGCATCCTCAACAACTTGCATAAAACTATCATCCATAAATTGACGGGCAGAAACATTAACTGAGACCTGTGGAATTGCAAGCCCTTGATCTAACCATGCTTTACATTGTCTGCAAGCTGTTTCGAGAATCCAGGTGCCGATTGGAATAATTAAACCTGTCTCTTCGGCAATAGGAATAAAATGATCGGGTGGAATCATGGTAACCCTGTCATAAGTTTCATTCTTAAGCCAACGTATTAGCACCTCTGCACCGCTAATTTCACGGCTACGCGCATTATATTGCGGTTGGTAAAATAACTGTAACTCGTGTTTATCCAGGGCTTTTCGCAAGCTCAATTCCAAGGTTAGTCGATCCTGGGTAGCCTCACCATATTCTTTTTTGTAGAACTGATAGTTATTCCGGCCTTTGTTTTTTGCTTCATACATGGCAAAATCAGCATTTTTCAGCAGTTGCTCGGATGAAACGCCATCTTCAGGAAAAATAGAAATACCAATGCTTGAGCCTACAAATACTTCCCGGCGATTAATGTGAAACACCTGGTCTAAGCACTTAATAACCTTGTCTGCAATCAGTGAAGCAGAAAAAATTGCCTTTTCATGTGTTTTTTCATTTAATAATAAAATAGCAAACTCGTCGCCACTAAAACGGGCAACAACATCTTCTTTTCTGGTAACAGACAGTAATCTTTTCGCCGTTTGTTTAAGTACTTCATCGCCAGCATCATGACCTAGTGTATCGTTAACTACTTTAAATTTATCAAGATCTATGAAAAAAACGACAGCATGTAATTTATGCCTTTTAGCTGCAGATAAATATTTTGCCATACGATCCAGGAACATAATTCGGTTGACCAGTCCTGTTAAATGATCAAAATGAGCAATCCTTGAAAGACGAATTTCATTTTTCTTATTTAAAGTGATGTCCTCAAGCGTTACAAAGAAGTTCTCTATTGCCTTGTTTTTATTGGGTATAGGTTTTATTTCTAATTTACATATTATTAACTCTCCATTTGCCTTTTGGCATTCAATATCTTCAGACCATAATTGAAAATCATTTTTACGAAAATATGTCCTAATTTTTTTACAAAAGTCTTTCCTGTCTTTCTGATTGATTATGCAGGAAACCTCTTGGTTTTTCAGCACATCTTTGCTATAACCCAATAAAGAATAAAAAGCTACATTAGCGCTTGATATGTTCAAGTCATTGTCTAGTACTAAAAAACTTAAATGACTGCTAGAAAAAATAGAAGTTAATAACTCAAACTTATTAATTTCTTTTTGCCTTGCTCCCAGTATTTGGCCACTTACCATCAATCTAAAGGGCTGGTTATTTTCATTAAAAAAGGGCGTAGTCATTAATTCTAGCTGAAGTGTATCACCATTTTTTAGTGTCGTTGTAATGCTCTTCTTTACTGTTTTTCTGGTTTTCCATGCATTTTGATCTTGTAAAATATTCTCTTTAAATAAACTATTTTTAGCATCAGCATTAAATGCCAGGTCACTATCTTTCTTGCCTACATAGTCCACATAATCCAGTTCCAAGATCTTCAAATATTCTGGGCTAGCTTGTATCCATCGTCCGTGATTATCTTTAATACAAAATAGATTTGGAACATTATCAATCAGTGTTAAATCAGAATATACTGCTGATTTATGGGGTTGAAAAATAGGTTCTGATTTATCATGATAGGAATGATTCTCACTAGATCCAAGATGAGATCTCTTTTTTTGTGAGTAGAAAAAATAACAGCTTAGAGCAATAAATACACTACTGCTTACTATTGAAACTATTTCAGATGAAAAAACTAGATTGTTTGCCAATAAATCAATTTGCAATATTAGTGCGACGTTGTAAGCAATATTCAGCAAAAAAACTAATATGATTGATAGAAAAAATGATTTCCAGGTAAGCATAAGCAAGATCCAAAAATGAATTATTATTATTTTTCAAGAAAGAGCTGGAGTTTTATAACAACCATCGACCAAATATACTCTCTAATGTTACCTACGGTCGTTGCAATACAGTACTCTTTCAACATTGTATTTCTGAATATAAAAAAGCCAAATTAGAGCCCATCTGCTTTGCCTAACGGAAGTAGTTTAAGAACAACCACGAAATCAATTGTTCAAGTGATTTCAATTTTATTCCCACATCATCCGTAGCAAGTTGCCAGTCCACACGAATAGTTTTTCATTTCTCTTGCCAGGCATTAATTTAAACACGTAAATGTCTTAATTGGAATATCTCTGATTAAGGTACTGACGACTCAATACACCTGTTTTCTAGTTACCCATGGGAACTAGAGCAAAAGGCATCTACTTTATTGTGCGATCCTATCTCTTTCTCATCTGGATATATCCATCAAACTTAAATTGCCTGAGTAGTAGTGCTACATTAGCCTTTCTATATAAATGCCCTCTGTGCCTAACTCTATCACACAATTGACAGGCATTGAGCTCCTGCCTGTCATTTTTTAAACAATTATGAAACTTCAATAAGATCAATATTTCATGTTACCCTAGTACATTAACCTGGATATTATAATTATGACTAACTATTTCATCGAACAATTTTCTCCCGTGATGGAATAAATAAAGAATAGTTATTAAGAAAGGCACCCTATTTTAAACCTTTTAAATTTGGAGATATACATGAGCGAAAGAATTGTAATGCGTACTGGAGAAGCTTTGGTTGCTGGTGGGCCTGCGGGTACTGCGGCTGAACCGGAAATTGTTATCGGTGAGCTGGATGGTCCTGTTGGAACTGCACTGGCAACATTAACAGGTGATCAGGTAAAAGGCCATTCAAAAGTTTTTGCTATTTTAAACACTGATATACAAGTACGTCCTGTGACACTTATGGTAAGTAAAGTTACTGTTAATAATTCTCGTTATACTAATATTTTAATGGGAACTGTACAAGCCGCAATAGCTAATGGCGTTTTAGATGCGGTTCGTGCCGGCGATATTCCCAAAGAAAAAGCCAATGACTTAGGAATTATCTGTTCAGTCTGGCTAAACCCCAGCGTTGCGACAGATGATAACCTGGATCATCAAATTTTATTTGATATTCACCGCAAAGCGACTGCTCTGGCTATCCATAAAGCCATGACCCATACCCCGAGCATTGACTGGTTACTAGAAAACCAGGATTCAATTACCCACAAATATTTTCAAATGGGATTAGACGGTAAAATATAAGCTATAATAGCTTATTCTGCTTGAGAGTAATGGTGTCCGACCATATATTACTGATACGCCATTAAAACAGTAGGCGCGCGATAGCGCGCCTCATGATAGGTTTTGGCACTCCATGACACAAAGATCTATTCGTCACGCGGCAGATCAATAGGCACCAGACGCCCTGCGCCGGTCTCCACTACGCCCACAAACCATACAGTCAAGGCTCCCACAAATAGCTGGCCGACTATACTATTGTCCACTAAAACGACAGCGTCCAACGAGGGAGAAATAACCGCATTTTTTAACTGTGGAGTATACTTCAAATCCAGACTCTGCGGAATTGCCATATTCATCATTTTCAGGCAATCACATTCATCACCAGGACAGCAAATAATTCTTGCCGAATTTCATTTTCAGTACGACTATGAAAGCATTCGATATCAAAATAGGTCTTTTCATTTCTATAATGCGCCTCAACTTTCCAGCGACAAAAGTATAACTCTATAGCTGATGTAGCAGAGTATTCAGCTTTGCCAAATAAGTTGGTAAAAACGTAAGGGTCGAGCTCGATACCTATCAACAATTAAGCGATTTCGCTTATAACTGTCACGAGCATTAAGGGAGATGGAAAAGCGGAAGAGGCAGAGTATCGGAATACAAATTCAGGCGATTATTCACATGACAGTAAATATTTAATCAGCTTGTAACTGGGATAAGCTCCATTAAATAATAACAAACAGGCAAGATACAGAATACTTGCCAGCATCGCCTCCGCTTCATCGCGTTCATTACTTTCTGCAATGAAGATGATCATCTGAATACATCGTAAATGGTCGACTCAAGACACTGTGGATAACACCCCTTACCAAGGCTCATTATGCCAAATTCAGTATTTATCACTATAAACATGTTAATTAATTTATATAATGTTTTAGTTGTAAAAGTTTTTTTAATGCCATATACTAAGATGATTAAGAGCCTTCCCTGTAAGCTGGGTGGTTATCAGTGTATGGAATTTGGTTTATAAAAAAGTGGTGGTTACTATGCCTATGTAGCTAGTAAATTTGCTAATACCTTAATTGTCTTTGATCTGGATACATTGGGGATTACTGAAAGAACCCTGCTTTCTGATCCTAATGATAAGACTATAACGGCTTATCATTGAATGGGACAAGATGCTTTATCCCTTCCACTTGCTGAGCATGACTGTTTGAACAATACAAAAAAACTATCAGATAGTGGTCAATTGAGTGATAAGGTTAAGGCTTGGCTTAAACAGGTAACAAAAGACCCGTTAGATAATCTATGATTTTTTGGAATAGACAGGCAAGGATGCCTATTAATAGAAGAGGTGCTATATGAATTTGATTTTAAGAATAATTTATGAATATTTTCGTTCAAGAGTTTGTGAAACGACAACAATAAATGATGAAGTTATTGCACATTTTAAAGTCTTGCCTATGGATTTAGACTTTAATGGTCACATGACTAATAATCGATATCATACCATTATGGATTACTCCGCACTTCGGTTGATGGGCTCACATGGCATATTAGCCGCCATGTTTAGAAAAAAATGGCGCCCAATAGTCGGCTGTTCTTTAGTCTCTCATCGAAAATCATTACAAGTATTTGATAACTATACTGTTAAAGCCAAAATTATTTATTGTGATGCCTTATGGACTTATATTTCGCATATCATAGAAACCGATGGTCAAATTATTGCAGCAGCGAATCGGAAATATGCATTATTAGGTCAGGGCAAACTGATTAAGACAAAGTTGGTTTTTAAGGAAATTGAGCAGGACTTTAATAACAAGCCTTCAAATATTGAATCTATAAGATCGTGGATAGATGCTGAAAAAACAGTGCTAGAACTTTCACGTACTGAGACGACTACCAATCAAGAAGTTGAAATGGAGACAACAATGGAATGTAAAAAAGAGATTGCAGCAACTATTCTTGAGGGTCAAGAAGAAAAAATTGATTCCACTCCCTGTTTATATGCGGGTCTTGCTTGTGCGGAACAGGTTGGTTGCCCTGCACAAAAAAAAGCCGCCTAAATGTCTATACTTCGCGCGGTCACGGATGCGGAATTTAGTTAAAAAAGATCACAAACATGGGGTCGACTATATTATGGGACTTACCTTCTTCCACCTTCTAGCGCAAGAAGTGCAACAGAAACAGCAGGTGCACAATCAGCCACATCCATTTCTGCACCATCGCATTCTTTCTCAAATAACTCTGTAAAGTCAAGATATGGGTAGGCTAAATCCCTGGCGATTTGTCTCGCTAAAAAGCGGCCAATACCGGCTCCTATAATAAAATCTTTTTTCCCTAGTAAGTTTCGAGACAACTGTTTTTCACAGGCCAGCCTTATTTTATTTTTTTGTTGTGCTTTTATATACAAAGCTAATTGCTGCCATTGAGGTAAATCTTTGTCTGAAAATTCATATCCCGTCATTCTGGATAATCGTTTAGCGCTGGCAAGTATCGTTTTTTCTGCTCCATCTGCAGTTTCAGTTTGATCATGGCATTCTTTTAATTCACCTGTTAAGCGATAAATATCAGCCATGGTAGCAAAATATTCGGCCATAAGCCCCATGCCTTGTCCTTTAAAATAAACAAAGGAAGTAACCGCCATGACTGCCGTTCTAACAATACCCGTATAAACAAGTTCTTCCGAAACCAGTCTTTCGTAGTCCGTCATACCAATAGCCTGTACTTGCTTATCAGATAACACTAGAATATCGCTTGTGGTGCTACCAATATCAATAAAAATTCCGTTTTTCAGTTTTTTGGCAACTAATGAAGCACTGGCCAGCCAATTTGTTGAAGCTATGTTCTTGTAGTGCTCCTGCTTTATCTCAGCAACAGGCAATAATCCATCCAGTCCAGAATAAATCAATAATTCCTGTGTTCTTAAACAGCTTTGCATGCTTGCTAATATTTGTTCTACCCCCTGATTTCGACTATCAAACAAATCTACCAGTTCGCCGGTCATGGTAAGGGCGTGAATATACTTTTTATCTGGAATTTCTAAAAGAATTTGGCGTACGGCCTGGCTCAGAAATTCAATACCTTTCCATAAGGGACATGGTTTTTGCAACACTCTGGAAAAAACACCATTGGGCTCTAGTATAGCTGCCTTGATATGCGCCCCACCAACATCCCAACCTATAATACTTACCTGCATTACTATTCCTTTCAATCGTTTTAGTTCTTTGGAATTAAAACTGTTATTTGCCTATTTATTTTTTTATTGATCATGGGCTTATTATCAATCATTGCTATTATTAAACTGGCCACGTTGATTCCCAATGCAGAGTGTATTCCAGCATAGGACGTGGTTAGTCTAGGGTTGATTTCAAGCACTAATAATTCACCTGATTCAGTTTGCACAAGATCAATCCCTACATAACCCCATAAACCAGGAATGGCAATGGCTACTTTATCTATTAATTGTTGCAATTCGGCTTCTCTGCTGTAAGCAATATTTACCTCGCATGCAGACAGTTCAAAACGCCCTTGTTGAACAGAAATTATTTGTCTATTGCAGCATAATAACCACGCTTTACCCTCTTTAAACAAGCAGGATAGGCTAAGAGAGTTATCATTGATGTAAGGCTGTATAATATAATCTGAAGATCGTTTGATTTGACTATTTATACTGTTCAAACCATTCTGAGAAGAAACATAATAATTTTCTAGACAGCCAACCCCATCTTTTGCTTTAACAACCCAGGGGGCATCAAAGTCCTGTAAAAATGTATCCAGCTGAAGCGTTTTTACTAACGGAATAGCATGCTGTTCTAAATATTGCTTAGTACTCAATTTATCACTGCACAGGGCAACTGCAGCAGATGAGGAATTGAGTAGTATTTTTAATTTTGCTTCAACCCATTGCGATAAATTGCTTAAAATTGCATCCGTTTCTGGTGCTATTAACCAGACCGCATCCACACACTCAATCAGTTGCTGCATTAAGTCATCAATCGATTGGCCTTTGGATACCAAAACAGCTTTTGCATTTTTAGGTAATGGCAAATGAGTACAACGCCAGTCCTGCATAACAGTTATTTGAATGTCAGATAATACAGCCAGATCCAGAAGCAAAGCGTTCAGCATAAGCATCCCTTCATTGGCAAGTGAAACTGGAAGTACTTGCTGAGCATACCCCCCACCTGTTATAAATTCAAAAACCAATATTTTTTTAATCACTTACTATTTTTGCAATATTAAAAAAAACGTAATTACTCAGTGTATTTTCGATCTAAAGAATGTAGGGTGTTGATTTTTCAGGACGCGTAAACACGTCCATGGCAGCAAACAGCTCCTGCTTCAAGCTGCACTTGCACTTCCGTGTGCGGCGTAAGCTCTCTGAAACGTCCTGTTTCAGAAGCCTGACAAATCAACATACACCCTTAGCAAAAATACGCTGAATAGTTACATTGATTGTT
>CAZNGU010000009.1:0-12866 GCA_964572325.1 uncultured Methylomarinum sp. | reverse complement strand
ATTTTCACCATCAGCTGCTACCGACCCCGGACTGGTGGCAAAACCAAAAATAGTACCTTTGGGGCCTTCTAGTCTTGCCAAACCACGGGAACTGGATCGAAAACTTCTAGGCAAGGGATTATTTCGGCAGGCATCCAGAATAACAATATTTAGTCTATTATCACTGTCCCCCAAAGCATTGAGAACTTGTCCGGTATTAACCGCTTTATAACGCACATCACTTTGTCTGTTGATAACAGCACCCACAGGGATTAAATAATTTTCGCCGTTTACTTGCACTCCATGTCCGGCAAAATAAAATAAGGCAACACTATTAGCTGTTAATTTTCGGCCAAACTCATCTATTGCTTCTTCCATGTGTTGTTGATTTGCATTCTGTTCTAACTGAACATTAAACCCCAGCGACTCAAGTAGCTTAGCCATGTCCCTCGCATCATTTACAGGGTTTTTTAACGGACTATAACTGTAATCACTATTTCCTATGATTAAAGCAAATCTGTTCTGCTTACCGCTATCTCTTTGCTGAATATATACATTCGCTTTTTGACTGACAATAGTTATGGGCTGCTTAATGGTAGGCGCGACTGAAACTTGGCTAATATTTGCACTCTTCGTTACTAGACCCAGCTGTTTTAGTCTTATATCAACATAACCTTCATTATCCCAGTTTGCTCCCAAGGTATCATTTATTCTAAATAATAGTCTTCCTGACGATTGCGCAATCCATTCTTTTTCTTTGCCGGTACCAAAAGGTATTCCATTGCTGCCTATTTTGGCAATTAATGCGGAATGGCTCCAGCCATTAACAACTACAGGGATGACAGGGCTTGGAAGGCACAACAAATTATATAAATCCAGGCCATCTGCATCTGTCCAGTTACATAAACCATACGTTCTCCACTTTCCTTTTGCGCTAATGCGATATTTTTGCCCGGCAATAACATCGCTCCCCGAGTCTCGCCAATCTTCTATGGCTGCAAGCACTCGAAAACCTTGTTCTACTCCTGGCTGAAGCCTCGTTTCTGGCACAAAATCCTGATAACTATATTTGGGGGTAGCACAGCCTGACAAGATAAAAAAAATAATTGGTATTAACTGGATTAATTTCATTTTAAGCCTTAATTTACGATATTAATCGTTCCAAAAGTTTCCGTACATTATGTCTTTATTCCAATGGCAAACCCGCATTTCTCCAGGCCTTTTCACCCCCTTCCAAGTTAAACAGGTTTTTATACCCTAAGGCATAAAGGGATCTGGCTGCGGCATTCCCCATTGGCCCGCCTTCACAGTAAATATAAATAGGCGTTGCTTTGTTTTCAGGTAATTTATCCTCAAATTTTTCGACTTCATTATAAGGAATAAAAACATCAGTCCCTTTAATATGTCTTTGCTTAGGGGTATGCACATCAACCAGAAACACATCTTCATTTTGCATGATTTTGTTAAGTTTCTCGGGGCTTATGACCGTCAGATAGTCAGGTTGCAAAAACATGCAGCCTGTAAAAATAAAGGTAAAACCATAGATAATAAATATTTTTTTCATAACTCAATTGATTATTTGATGCCTTTCAGGATATAAGATAATGTTTTGTATTTCCATAAAGCACATGAAGATAATGGAGGATAGTGCAAAGATAGCAATTGCTGTTCTTCAAGGTCTTCATGTGCTTCATGGTAAAAGAACAATATTTTTTCTACGTCGCTTTAAATCACAGCCTTTAGGTCTGATCGTCTGGTGAATCAACGAAAGGCGCAACAGCCGTTTGATGTTTTTTATCTGATCTATAGATTCTCACTTGTGTTGGGTAGGCAAATTCCAGATTATTTTTCTGAAGTATTTCTGCTATCTTAAACAGCACATCTTCTTTTACCGCAAGCCACTGCGCCCAATTAACAGTTCTTGCGAAACAGTATATTAATATATCAATGGAAAAGTCGCTATATCTATCCATAAATACCAGTTGTGTAGTTTTTATGCCATGGGTATCTTCTTCTGAAGTAAATTTAAAACGTCTTCGTTTAATATCATGTTTTTGCTTTGGGTTTGCAATATCTGGATGACTTCTGAGCATAGACCTGATATCTTCCAGCCCTTGCCGCAAGTCATCCATATTGCATTCATAGGTCACTCCAATATACATTTTTATACGCCGCCCTACTGCACGGCGATTCCAGTTCATTACACTGGACACCGAAACCTGGGAATTAGGTATGGTAATCAAAGCATTGTCAAAAGTACGAATGGTGGTGCTGCGTAAACCAATTTCTGCCACAGTGCCTTCTACATCACCTATTTTAACCCAGTCTCCCATTCTGAAAACATCATCAAATAAAATGGTAATACCCCCAAACAGATTAGACAATGTATCTTTAGCGGCTAATGCGAAGGCCAGTCCACCCACACCTAATGTTGACATAATTGCAGTTAAACTAATGCCAAAATGACTGAGACCAATGGCCAAAACAATGATAATAATGGCTCCTTTTACTGATTGTACGCCCAGGTTGAACAGTCCTTTCCTTAACTGTTTATTAGTATTGGATATTTTATCAATCCGAATCAATACAAAACTATCAATTATTTTGAATAATAACCAAATAACTAGAAGACTATAAATAATGAAAGAAATACCATCTAATGAAGCCCTATAATCTGTTTTGTAGAAGAAAGCATAGGTAGCTAAATTAATCCCAAAAAATATCAGCAATGTGCGAATAGGCTTTCTAAGTTGATGGTAAATTAATTCCTGCCGTTCAGATTCCTGATCTAGCAAATAGTTTTCAATACACCAGCTAGTGCATCTAAAAAGAAATGGGTAACTAAAGTAAACCAGAAAAATAATAATAAAGGAAAGAACCACGCCCCCCATATCAATATTGAATGGGGCTAATTTATAATTAATGGGTAATACAAAATCAAAGTGATTAACATAGGAAATAGCTGATAATAAAGAAAATTCCTGAAACCAGTGTACCGATGCAATTTTCCTGGGATTAATACTGACATAGGTAAGGATATCCTGATAACTATTACTTGCCTGCAAAAAATCCTGGTAATTTTTTTTCAGCTCAGAATAAACCTTTCCTTCACTTTTAATATCAGATAGGACATGTTTACTTTCAATCGCGACGCTTTCCTTCAAAAGCCTCCTGGATTCTTTTTCGATGTATCCAATAGCCTGGTAATTTTTGGATGATTCAATTAAAAACCTGAGATATGTCCAAATCTTCTGATCCGTTTTATATTTTTGTAATTTAATCTGGTCGCGTTGTGCTGCAAGGTCATTGCCTCGTTTTTTATTAACCTCAATTCTGGATTCTAAAAACTCAATTTTTTTCCTTATATTTAATACAGGCAACGACGAAACTGAAGAAAATCTTAACTGAATCATCAGTGCATCTAAAACAGTCATTTTTTCTTTCAGCAACTGGTCAATATCTATCTCATCAGCCATTGACAATAAATGTCCGTTTATTTTCATCAACTGCTGAACTGATTGTTGGATCTGTTGCTGAGTGGTTTCTGGTGATGCCACAACAAACTGAGAAATTAGTAGAAATACAAAAAAAACAGCCGTTAATTTCATCATATAAAAAACCTGAAAATCTAATATCTGTAATTTTTTCATGATGTTCGGGAAAAACTGATATTATCAATTAAACGTGGTGAGCCAAGTTTTGCAGCGGCAATAATTACCAAATTTCTGTCCTTTTCTGTCGCTATTTGCAAATCTTCACTCCGGCAAATAGAAAAATAATCTAGCTTAAAGCCCAATGCAGTCAAATGTCTTATCTGCTGCTGCTCAATCGCTGAAAAGCTGTTCTTTCCTTCAAGAACAGCATCTCGGGCACGACACAAGGCGCGGTATAACTCTGGCGCAAGCAAGCGTTCTTTATCTGACAAATAAGCATTTCTTGAACTCATGGCCAGACCATCCGCTTCTCTTTCTGTTTCAACACCTACTATTTCAATGGGAAAATTAAGACCCTGAACCAAAAGATGTATTAAAAGTAATTGCTGAAAATCCTTTTTTCCAAAAAAAGATATATCGGGCTGAACCATATTAAAAAATTTGCTTACTATGGTTGCTACACCGTCAAAATGCCCTGGCCTCCTTGCTCCACAATATATTGTTGATAGTTCAGGGATTGAAACAGTAATTTTTGAACCTGAATGATAAACTTCATCTACAGCAGGTAAAAACAATAAATCAGCACCTGCCTGTTTTAGCTTTTGTGCATCATCATCTTCTGTTCTGGGATAAGTATTAAAGTCTTCCCCTGCCCCAAACTGAGTGGGATTAACAAATATACTGACAATCACTTTATCAGCCTTTTTCTTGGCTTCTGTTAGCAGTTTTATGTGGCCTGTATGTAAGTTACCCATGGTCGGCACAAAAGCAATTTTATGTCCTGCCAGGCGCCATTGTTTTAGTGTATATCTTAACGCTTGAATCGTACTGACTTTTTGCATTTTTTATCAGAAAGAATGTTCTGAGGACGGAAATAATTGCTTTTTTACATCTTGCTGGTACTGCTGAATCGCCTGAAAAATGCCGCTTGCACTTTGCATAAAATTCTTTGAAAACCGGGGACGTTTGCCTAGACTTATACCTAGCATATCGTACAAAACTAGCACTTGTCCGTCACAGTGCACTCCAGCACCTATACCAATAACGGGAATGTTTAGTTTGGCAGTAATAGCCGTTGCCAGATCCTCAGGTACACATTCTAAAACCAATAGACTAGCCCCTGCCTGTTCAATTTTTAAAGCATCTTCTGTAATTTTTTCTGCATCCTTGCTGTTTTTTCCTTGCATTTTATAGCGTCCCAGCAGATTAATAGATTGCGGTAACAGACCTAAGTGACCACATACCGGCACCCCTAACTCTACTAACCGACTAATCACTTTGATATGAGCACCTTCCAGTTTTACCATCTGGGCTCCGGCGGACTGCATTAATTTAGCTGAATTATTGAGGGCAATTTCGATTGAGCTATAACTTAAAAATGGTAAGTCAGCAATGACAAAAGCACGTTGCCTAGCCTTGGTTACACATTGTGTGTGATAAACCATTTCATTAATTGTTACTGGAATAGTGGTACTTTTTCCTTGTATTACCATGCCCAATGAATCACCTACCAGCATGACATCAATTCCAGCCTGGTCGATTAACTGGCTAAAGCTGGCATCATAGGCAGTTAAACAGGATATTTTTTCATTACACTGCTTCATCTCCTGCAAATCAAGTACAGAAAGTAGCTGTTTACGGGGACTATCTGAATACGACAGCATCAGGCTAATTTCTCCAAACCATTTAATGCACAATGAGAGATCAACTGCTTAAGCAAGCCTAGCCCTGGTATATGTAAATCAGCAGGCGCAATTTCCTGTAAAGGGTATAAGACAAAGGCACGTTCTGCCAAGCCCATATGAGGAACAACTAAACCTGCTTGCTGAATTTGCTGATCGGCAAAAATTAGTATATCCAGATCCAGTGTTCTTGCGCCCCATTGTTCCTTTTTCCTCACTCGACCTTGCTGGTTTTCTATCATTTGTAATGCTCTCAAAAGACCAATAGCCGTTAATGAAGTCTCTATTTTCATCACAGCATTGACATAATCAGGCTGATCCTGAGGCCCCATAGGTGAACTCGCATACAAACTGGAAAAAGCGATTTCAACCATTGCCTCATGTTCGGCTATGACTCCACGCGCTTGTTTTATTTGTTGTTCAGGCTGTTGTAAATTACTACCCAGACCAATATATGCTTCTTCCATTATGAGTCTTGACTAAGGAACGTGCACGAAATAACTTCGACAACTAGCTTGTCTTTTTGTCCGTCTTCGGTGTTGTGGCAACAGTTGCGCAGCTTGCTATGCGCCTGTTGCCACGCCTTGAAGACAAACAAAAATTCTGCGCCAGTTGACGAACTTATTCCGTGCGCGTTCCTAAGCCTTTTTATCTGCAACATTCTTTTGCTTTCTTTTTTTATTATTTGAACGTGGCGGCCGGGTCATTTTCTTTTGCTCTGCTTCACTCACTTCCTGAAATTTTGTCCACCATTGAGCTAACTCTGGATCAATTTCTCCTGTTTCAGCACGTAATAATAAAAAATCATAGGCTGCTCTAAATCGGGGTAAACTCAATAATTTAAAAGGCCTGATGCCTGTCCTTCTATTCAAACGCAATTGTAGCAACCAGACTTCGCGCATTGCTTGTGTTACACGTTTAGGAATGGTTAAGCTCTTCACTTGTATAGAAATAACAGTACTTGCCGCATTTTGGTAAGCAATAGTTGCAACTTCACCTTGCTCCATATTTTTCTTTGCAATAGTTTGTACCGATTGCCATAAAAAAGCAGATAAAAAGAAATACGGGGTTACGCTCTTACCTTCAGCCATGCGCTTATCCGAATTTTCCAATGCTTTCGCCACAAAGAGTCGGGGAAAGTTATTTTCTTCTTCTGCCAGACAATGTTCTGTCTGAGGAAATAAGCTGGCAAATAAATCGTAATGCCTAAGCATTTCAAAAGTCTGTAAAGCTTTGCCAGACAAAAATAATTTCAATGTCTCATCGTATAAACGCGCTGCAGGAATACCCGTTAAAAAAGTGGCTGACTCAAATAAGGCTTTTTCACAAGAGGCTTCTAACTTAAAGCCCAACTTGACTGAAAACCTGACCGCTCGTAGCATTCTTACTGGGTCTTCCTTATAACGAAGTAAAGGGTCGCCAATTAATCTTAAAATGCCCGCTGAATGATCTTCCATTCCCTTTGTGTAATCCAGTACTGAAAAGTCACGAATATTATAATAGAGTGCATTGACTGTAAAATCTCTACGCCAGACATCATCTTCAATACTGCCAAAAACATTATCCCGTAACAAGCGTCCATCTTCATGAACACGCTGATCATTTTGATTTCCGCTATCGGAGCCACGAAAAGTAGCCACTTCAATAATTTCCCGACCAAAAAATACATGTGCTAAACGAAAACGCCTGCCTATTAAGCGGCTATTACGAAAAACTTTGCGCACTTGTTCAGGGCTGGCATCAGTGACCACATCAAAATCTTTAGGCTCATATCCCAGTAGTAAATCGCGAACACAACCACCGACTAGATAAGCCTCATAGCCTGCCTTTTTAAGCCGATATAAAACTTTCAGCGCATTTTCACTCATTTGTGAACGAGAAATATTATGTTCTGATCGGCTATATATTTTGACGTTATTAGCTGTCTCTACTTTAGCCACTTTGCTATTAGCTTCTTTATTTGGCCGAGGTAATAATTTTTTGATGAAATTTAAAATAGTTATCCCTTTTTTACTTATGAACTTTATTGAATATCCTAGTGCTGCACTAGTACATCGTCTATGTTATTTTGACGTATATATCCCTCTCCAGAAGGAGAGGACTGGGTGAGGGAAAATCAAATGATTTCTCTATTCTTCTTTCTTTTAAGCTCGAATAACGAAAGAGCTTAAAAGCAATTTGAAGAAGATAACTTTCTGTTTTCTCCTCACCCAACCCTCTCCCCATCAAGGGAGGGCAAATCTACCTTAGGAACGTGCACGAAATAACTTGAACAATTGACTTTGTATTTTGCCTGTCTTCTTCGTTGTATAAAGGATTACATAGCCTGCTATGCGCCCCCTTTCTACGCCTCGAATACAAACAAACTACTTTGTCACTTGCCCAACTTATTCCGTGCGCGTTCCTTAACAATACTGTTGACGAATATGTTTTATACGTTGAATCACTGCCGATTTAGTTTTTTACTAAGAATTATGCTACGTGCATAACTTCAAACACACTAAGTAGTTACGAATTATGCTGATAATACCCGAATTTGTCACTGGATTCAGCTTATATTATGTTTTGATAGCGGCTCTACAGTTCTGGCATGAGCCAATATTCCGCCTAATCTTGTAAAAATATCAACCCTATACTTCAGCCAAATTTCCTTTTGTTTCCAGCCAATGCTTTCTATCTTGAGAGCGTTTTTTTGCTAGTAATAAATCCAGTTGTTCCGTAGTATCGTCTCCCTCTTCAACGGTTAACTGGACTAATCGTCGGGTATCAGGATCCATAGTGGTCACTCTTAGCTGGCCGGGATTCATCTCACCTAGCCCTTTAAATCGTTGCACATTAATTTTCCCTTTTATTTTTTCTGCTTCAATTCTTGCTAAAACCCCCTGCCGCTCGGCCTCATCTAGTGCATAAAAGACTTTTTTTCCGACATCTATTCGGTATAAAGGAGGCATGGCAATAAAAACATGCCCTGCCCTAACAAGTGCTGAAAAATGTTTATAAAATAATGCACAAATAAGTGTTGCAATATGATTACCATCAGAATCTGCATCCGCTAACACACAGACCTTGCCATAACGTAAATTTTGCAAATCATCAGAATCGGGTTCTATACCCAAAGCAACTGCAATATCATGGACTTCCTGAGAAGCCATGACTTGAGAAGAGTCCACTTCCCAGGTATTTAAAATCTTTCCACGCAAAGGCATAATTGCCTGAAACTCTCTGTCTCTTGCTTGTTTTGCAGAACCTCCGGCTGAATCACCCTCAACCAAAAACAGCTCAGTTCGAGAAATATCCTGAGCAGAACAATCGGCCAGTTTACCTGGTAATGCAGGGCCTGTTGTAATTTTTTTTCTGATTATTTTCTTGCTGGACTTTAATCTTTTTTGAGCACTAGCAAGAATAATTTCAGCAATTTTTTCGCCTTCTTGCGGATGCTGGTTTAACCAAAGGCTAAAGCTATCTTTAGCGATACCCGAGACAAAAGGCACACATTCTCTGGAACTCAATCGCTCCTTGGTTTGCCCTGAAAACTGAGGATCTTCCAGTTTAACCGATAATATAAAATGACAATTTTCCCAGACATCTTCCGGGGCTATTTTTACCCCTCTAGGTAATAAATTCCTGAAATCACAAAACTCCCGCATGGCTTCTGTCAACCCCGATCTTAAGCCATTAACATGGGTTCCTCCCTGTGCTGTAGGTACTAAGTTAACATAACTCTCGGTAACACTTTCCGCCAGACTTTCCACGGTCCAGACCATTCCCCACTCTACCGCTTCATGAACTGCTACTGACTCCGCCATAAAAGGAATTTCCGGACAAATATCCACATCACCAACACGATCTAGTAAATATTCCTTTAATCCATTTTGATAACACCAATTCCATTCTTCTTCTGTTTGCTCTGAAACTAAAGAAACCTTGAGACCTGGACATAATACAGCTTTTGCACGTAACACATGCCTTAGCTTTAAAACAGATATTTTGGCTGAGTCAAAATATTTGGAGTCCGGTAAAAAAGTGATCTGAGTGCCTGTATTCGCTTTTCCTACCGACCCCGTTTCAGCTAACTCACTGATTTTTTCACCATTGGCAAAATTCATTTGATAAACTTTACCCTGCCGTTTCACCTGAACTTCCAGTTGAGAACTCAAAGCATTTACCACAGAAACACCCACACCGTGCAAACCACCTGAAAACTGATAATTTTTATTGGAAAACTTGCCTCCTGAATGCAACTGAGTCAAAATCACCTCAACCCCTGGAATACCTTGTTCTGGATGCAAATCAACCGGCATTCCTCTACCATTATCTTTAACCAGCACCGAACCTTCTTTATGCAAGATAACTTCAATACTATCTGCAAAACCAGCCACAGCTTCATCAACGCTATTGTCAACCACTTCCTGTACCAAATGATTGGGTCGGGTGGTATCGGTATACATACCGGGGCGTTTTCGGACAGGATCTAAGCCCGTTAATACTTCAATTGCTGCCGAGTTATATTCGTTACTCATAGATAGTGGTATTTAAGATATAATAGCCGTCATTTTTAATATCGTAACATGTAATTATTTTTTTATATGCCCAGAAAAAAAAGTGCCACCTTATTTGAAGACTCATTAACCGAATTGGAACAACTGGTTGAACAAATGGAACAGGGAGAGTTATCACTGGAAGAGTCCTTAAAATCTTTTGAACGCGGTGTAAAATTAACCAGTACTTGTCAAAAAGCATTGCAAGAAGCCGAACAAAAAGTTCAAATCCTGGTAGAAAAAAACGGTCAACAAACCCTGGAGCCATTTAACGATGAGTGATGCCTTAAAAGAATATCTTGTTAGCGTACAAAATAGAGTAGAACGCTCGTTGGATTTACGTCTGCCCAATGAAAATATTATTCCCAATAAACTTCACCAGGCCATGCGATATACGGTACTTGAAGGAGGCAAGCGTATGCGCCCTATGCTCACTTATTGCACAGGCAAAGCACTTGGGCTGAATGAAGATCAGCTGGATGGCTCAGCCTGTGCTGTCGAATTAATCCATGTCTATTCTTTAATTCATGACGATTTGCCAGCGATGGACGATGATGATCTCAGGCGAGGTAAGGCAACTTGTCATATTGCTTATGATGAAGCAACCGCCATATTAACCGGAGATGCTCTACAGGCACTAGCTTTTGAAGTACTGGCTAATGACAAATCAATAAAAGTCGATCCTCTGAGTCGCTTAAAAATGATTACCACCTTGACCAAGGCCAGTGGCTCACAGGGAATGGTGGGAGGACAAGCAATTGATTTAGCATCGGTAGGCACCCAGCTTAACCTGCCAGAACTTGAAAACATGCATATTCATAAGACAGGTGCCTTAATTCGTGCCAGTGTCAATATGGCGGCTTTATCAAAAGCTGATATTGATCCTGCTATTGCAAAAAACCTGGATCATTACGCTAAATGTATTGGACTTTCATTTCAGGTTAAAGATGATATTCTGGATGAGGAAAGTGATACCGCTACTTTAGGTAAAACCCAAGGTAAAGACCAGGACAATGATAAGCCGACCTACCCCGCTTTATTAGGTTTAGCCGGTGCCAAACAAAAAGCACAGGAGCTGCATGAACAAGCCATAGAAAGTTTGGCCATTTTTGGCTCCGAAGCTGATTTATTACGCGACTTGTCGCTTTATATTATTCAACGCGACCATTAATACCTGACTTAAACCGTCAGGAATTAAAAGCGATAATCTACTTTTTAAGAAAGTACCCAACCCTGAAATTATTATCACATGAATAGTACCGGTAAATACCCTTTACTCGATCTGATTGACACACCCGATGATGTACGCAAACTATCCAAAGACCAATTGGAAGCATTAGCGACTGAATTACGTGATTACTTAACTCAGACTGTCAGTATTTCCGGTGGTCATTTTTCAGCCGGTCTGGGAACAGTAGAACTGACTGTAGCATTACACTATGTTTTTAATACACCAATTGATCAGTTAGTCTGGGATGTTGGTCATCAAGCCTATCCTCACAAAATTTTAACGGGTCGCAAAGAAAAGATGCCGACCATTCGCTCAAAAGATGGGATCTGTGCTTTCCCTAATCGTACCGAAAGTGAATATGATGCCTTTGGTGTGGGGCATTCCAGCACCTCTATCAGTGCCGCATTAGGAATGGCTATCGCATCTCAGTTACGCGGTGAAGATAAACGCATGGTCGCTATAATCGGTGATGGTAGCATTACTGGCGGCATGGCTTTTGAAGCAATGAATCATGCTGGCTCTCTGGACGCTAATTTGCTAGTTATTCTAAATGATAATGATATGTCGATTTCACCACCCGTTGGTGCAATGAATAATTATTTTACACGGGTCATTTCCAGTAAGTTTTATTCTACTGTACGAGAGGAAAGTAAAAAAGTATTGAGCCGCATGCCCAGTGTCTGGGATTTAGCCAAGAAAACCGAGGAACATCTTAAAGGCATGATTGTTCCAGGTACATTGTTTGAAGAACTAGGCTTTAACTATATTGGCCCGATTGATGGTCATGATATTAATATGCTCGTAGATACCTTGGATAATATCAAAGACTTATCCGGCCCTGTATTTTTTCATATCGTAACCAAAAAAGGCAAAGGTTATGCTCCAGCAGAGAAAGACCCCCTAGCCTATCACGGGGTTCCTGCTTTTGACCCTATGAAAGATGACCTGCCTAAGTCTGCACCTTCTAAACACCCAACTTATACCCAGGTTTTTGGTCGCTGGCTGTGCGACATGGCTGAGCAAGATGATCGTTTATTAGGCATTACACCTGCTATGCGTGAAGGCTCAGGCCTGGTTCAATTTTCCGAACGTTTCCCTGATCGCTATTTTGACGTAGCCATTGCCGAGCAACATGCCGTTACTCTGGCTGCTGGCCAGGCTTGCCAGGGAGCCAAACCAGTAGTTGCCATTTATTCAACCTTTTTACAACGCGCATATGATCAATTGATCCATGATGTCGCCATTCAAGACCTGGACGTATTATTTGCTCTGGATAGAGCCGGTCTGGTCGGTCCAGATGGGCCTACGCACGCGGGAAGTTTCGATTATAGTTATTTAGGTTGCATTCCAAATATGCTGATCATGGCACCCGCTGACGAGAATGAGTGCCGACAAATGCTCACCACAGGGTATCACTACAAAGGCCCGGCCTCTGTACGTTATCCTCGAGGTAAAGGCCCTGGGACTGTGGTTTCAGATGATTTGACTAAACTAGAGATCGCCAAGGCAGAGATACGCCATCAAGGTGGTCGCATTGCCATTCTAGCCTGGGGTAGCATGGTGACACCTGCTATTGAAGCAGGTAAAAAGCTAGGTGCTAGCGTAGTCAATATGCGTTTTATTAAACCACTGGATGAAGATATTATTTTAACTATGGCTAAAAGCCATGATGTCATCATTACCGTTGAAGAAAATGTTATTTCTGGCGGTGCTGGCAGTAATGTTTCTTCTTTTTTACAAGCACAAAAGATTTTAATGCCGGTATTAAATATTGGCTTACCCG
>CAZNGU010000008.1:0-13385 GCA_964572325.1 uncultured Methylomarinum sp. | reverse complement strand
TAATATAAGAACAGGCTCCATATTAATAGAGCAAATGTCAGTGGCTGGAGAGTAGGCTTGTAATCAAGCCTGGTATTTGAAGTTAAAAATGTAGGATGTGCTAACGATAGGAAACACATCCTACTTAAACGTGCATAGAATAACTTGGTCAACTGACGCAGTTTTTCGTACGCGTTCTTTAATATATTTTACTTAATGGCAGTAAGCTAAAACATGGACATGGGTTACACAAATTACTAAAACAAATGCTGAGCCTTTACTGCAATTAAACAGACACTATTTGTTTTTTAATAAATCTCTTATTTCAGTTAATAAAACTTCTTCATTAGAAGGTTTGGCTGGTGCTTTGGGGGCTTCTTCTTCCTTTCTTTTCAAGCCATTCATTACTTTAACAGCCATAAAAATAGCCAGTGCAACAATAATAAAATCAGCAATGGTTTGAACAAAAGCACCGTATTTAATGGCTACCGCAGGGACTTCCCCGGCTGCTTCTTGAATAGTTACAGCCAGATCAGAAAAATCAACTCCTCCCATCATCACACCTATTGGTGGCATAATAATATCTTTAACAAAGGATGAAACAATTTTACCAAACGCCGCACCAACAATAATACCAACAGCCATATCAACAACATTACCTTTGACCGCAAAATCTTTAAATTCTGAAAGCATACCCATTTTATTATTCCTGTTTTTTTTATTAATAGGAAGAAAATTACTACTAGCCGTTTGGAAATAGAATCCGATAAGCAGTATATTTTCAATCGAAGGTAGAGTATAAATTATTTTTTAAAAATTAACCACTTAGAGATTTTTAAAAGTAACATATGAGTAACTTGTGCGGAAACCATATTATGTATGGCCTATCCTGTAATACTTTCAACTTGTTTAAGCACTTCACTAGATGCCAGTTCCAGCCCTTTTTTATAACTTTCACTGGCTTTAATGGTATCGCCTTTTTTAATTAACACGTCACCCAGCATATGGTAAGCCGCAACGGTAGGGTCAATGGCTACGCTCTTGGTTAAATATTGTTCTGCTTTTTCCAACTGAAAACATTTAATGCTTATTTTGCCTAAAACTCTTAACAAAACAGCATTACCTGAATGAACAGACAACCATTGCTCAGCCGTTTGCAACTGGTTTTTATGATCTTTTGTTTGAATATTGCCATATAACACCAGCAGGGTTTCATCCCATCTATTTAAAAGAGTCTTAACAATACTTTCTTCCACTTTCTCACCTGAGCCTGCTTCAATCATGGCGGCGAAATATACATTAGCCATTCCTTGCATCGTTTGAATAAATTCAGGAATACGCTTCCACATAGCCTCTATTTCATTAGCATCACCTGTTTCAGCAGCTTCTTTTAATAGATGAGTCAAGGTTTCTGTTTCTAATAATTTAACCTCCGCTTCCATCAGGACTTTATTCTGATGCAGCGATGGAATTAATTTATGCAAGGCATCCCAGTCCCCGACTTTTTCATAAACCTGATGTAACATTTTAAGAACACTGGCATGGCCTGAGTCAATAGACTGTAATTTAATCAAGGTATTTAAAGCTTGATCAAACTGATTAGATGATAAATGTAATTCAGCCTGGGTCAGTCCCACCGCAATATCAGATTCTCCAGATTTTTCACTGGCAGCCCTAAGATATTCATCTCTTTTTTCGATGGCACCTCGTGATTGTGCCGCTTTTGCCGCTGTCAAATAATGCAATAAAGGTGCGCCACTATTTGAGGCATGCTTAATTAAGGTTTTTTCTGCCTTTTCCCAATTACCTTCTGCTGAATCGACTAAACCAGAAATTAGAGCTTCCTGAGAGCGATTAAATTTAATGTTTTTGCCTTTACTTTTCATCTTACCAGGTAATCGTAATAACGCCCCCAGCAACCTGAATAACACATACAGTATAAAAAAAACAATAATCTGACCTACCGCAAAAACGACAACAGAAGTTTCCAGAGACCAATGTCCAAATCCCATCAAAACATAACCTGGGTCATCATAATCACTCAACCATTGCTGAATAAGGAAAGCAGCGGCTATAGCTATGCAAAGAGAACCAATAAAATACAAGATATTTTTCATGACAATACTCTCTTAAAGGCTAGTTGGTGCAATAATAGCTTCCTCTGTAGAGGTATTATCTTTGGGTTGCCCCCGTCCTTTATCCGTTTCAAGACGAAGCTTTATAATATCTTTGAGCATTTTGAAAGACTGGCTGACATCAGGAAACTCGCTTTGCATGGGTATGCCATTAAGATCGTCCAGCACAGTAGCAAAATGCTTAGCTCTGGCATTGAGAGTAAAATGACTATGCAACCACTGCTTTGCATCTAAAATACTGGCTTTATACAGGCTATCATTTTGCTGTACCAGAGCAATTTTAATCATCTCCAGTTTTATATTCAGCTGTTGCCTAATAAAACTGACTTCTTCTTCAGACAATATCTGAGTGATGGGTTGGTCTGAATGTCTTACCGTGACATAGCCTTCCAATAAATTTAATGTCGAACCTAAAATGCCGTGTTCAGTATCTTGTGAATCTTCATGCGAATGAATTTGTTTTGACTCTGTTAACGGCTTACCGGCATAAGGTAATAACACCGCCAGCTGCCCTGAACTATCCTTTAACAACTGAAGTTTAGAATAAATTCCCACTACATCAACTACGCTCACTGTACCCAGTACGGCTATTTCTTTGACTATTTGTTCTCTCACCTTGTAAACCGCTGCATCTCCACTTTCCCTCAAGCGTTGATCAGCTGCCTCTAATGCCAGAGTAGCTGTTTTAACATCACCAACCAAATGCAATCTTTGATTAGCCACGCTCAGTAAATATTCGGCATCTGCTATTAACCAGTCTCCTCGTGTTTTACCTAACTGACGTTTAATCCGGGTAAGCTCTTCCCGTAATTCATTTTCAACCATTGACAATTTTTCTGAATGTAATTGTGAAAAATCAGCTAATGTCTTGGTAAAATGATTATCTTTTCCGGCAATGTCTTCGGCAAATGCGGCAATTTGAGATTGCATGGCAGCTAATTGAGATTGGAATGCATTAAGCTGTTTACTCGCCTCAATAGCTCTCAGCTCCCCTTTATTACTTTCACTGTTTTGAGCTAATTGATCATTTTTGAGCTCTTGCAACAGATAATAGAAACTACCAGCCATTAATAAAATCAACAACAGATTAATAATGCCAAAAATAAGCCATCCGTTAGATTTTTTTGCTGTCTCCTCGGAAGGCTTTATTTCTGTTACAGTTTGTTCTGTATTTTTTTGTTCGGCTGCTTTTAGAATTTCTTCGGCCACTGTTTTCCCCGTTAATTTATGGATAATCCCAAAGACTCAGTAATTGCAGTGTCATCAGGACTTCTGGCTAGCACAATATGTTTAAAACCACTTTTTTTTGCGATGTCTTTGAGTCGTTTGCTAATCACAATTATAGGCACTAAAAACAAGTTTTCATGCCATTTCAAATCAATCATCGCTAACAAATTTTTTAAGGCCTCGCCACTACTCATGGTAATTGCAGTTATCTTTCTGCTTTGTAATAACTTGATAACCGTTTTATCATAATTCACAGGTTTTTCCCTTGCGTAAACTTCCATATAGTTCACTTGAGCACCTCGCTCCCGCAGCCTATTGGCTAATGTTTCCCGCCCCCCCTGTCCACGAATAATTAAACAAGACTTGCTTGATACATTATTCATTTCAGGACACGCCAATAAACCTTCTGTATTAAACCGTGTTTCCGGTATCAAATGTACGAATAAACCGGCTGTTTTTAGTGCTTTTTCTGTTGCCTTTCCAACAGCAGCAATAGAACAACTTAGAAACCTCTCTATTTTGCCATTATTTGCACAAAGAGCAAAATTTACCGCATTAGCACTAATAAAAATCAACCAGTCATATTGCTTTAAACTGCTTAGCTGTTGTTTTATTATTGGCTTATCAATAGCAACAATTTGCAATGTGGGAAAACGAATAGCATGCCAGCCCTGTTGCTCTACTAAGCGACATAAATTTTCTGCTTGATGTTGAGGCCGCGTGACTAAAATATTAATATCCGTCATGACAGTCTTGCTTTATAGAAATTAATACAATGCTTGCAGAATTTTATCCGCACCCTGTGCTAATAAATCGTCTGCAATAGCAATGCCTATTGCTTCTGCCTGAGAAAGGTCACCCTGTTTTTCTGCTCTATATAAGATTGAACCATCCGGCGCACCGACCAATCCACGCATAATAATCTGCTTGCCTTTAATTTCGGCAAAACCGGCAATAGGTACCTGACAGCCACCGTTTAAACGAGCATTCATTGCTCTTTCTGCCATGATTCTGAGTGCGGTCTCATTATCATGTAGCACTTTTAATAAATTATTTGTTTCGGCATCATCTGCCCGGCATTCAATACCGATAGCCCCTTGTCCTATCGCGGGTAAACTAATTTCTGTATCAAGGCATTGGGTGATTCGCTCCGCCATCCCCAACCGTCTTAATCCAGCAGAAGCTAAAATAATGGCATCATATTCCCCTGCATCCAATTTAGCCAGACGCGTATTAACATTCCCCCTTAAGGATAAAATCTTCGCATCAGGAAATTGCTCTTTTATCTGGCATTGACGGCGCAAACTGGAAGTGCCAATTTTAGCATTATCCGGCAAGCTGTCTAAGGCAGCATAATTATTTGAGACAAAGGCATCACTGGGGTCTTCCCGGTTTAAAATAGCTGATAAATGCAAACCTTCTGGAAATTCAACCGGCACATCTTTCATTGAATGCACAGCAATATCAGCGGCTCCATCCAATATGCCTTGTTCCAGTTCTTTAACAAATAGACCTTTACCCCCTATTTTAGCTAAAGGGGCATCAAGAATTTTGTCTCCCTTGGTTACCATTTTGATGAGTTCAGTTTTTAATTCTGGAAAGGCTTTTTCTAACCTGCTCGCAACATGTTCAGCTTGCCACAAGGCCAAAGGACTTTTACGTGTGGCTATGCGAATTATTTTTTTTGTCAAAACCGGGCTCAATTACTTGTAGATAATTTGTTTATTGTAATCTTATTCACTATTAAAATCTTAAATCCTGAAAAATAAGGCTGTAATAACTGATAAAATAAAGAAAATAACAAGACTAGGAAAAAAACAACATGATTCGAGTAGGTATAGTGGGTGGCACAGGATACACAGGGGTTGAATTACTGCGTATTTTGGTCTTGCATAAGGATGTAAATATTACAGTAGTGACCTCTCGCTCTGATGCCGGGCAATCAGTAGCTGCGCAATATCCGAGTTTACGAGGTCTATGTCAGGTTGTTTTTTCCGAGCCGGATATAGATACTTTGGCTCAATGTGATGTGGTTTTTTTTGCAACACCCAATGGCACCGCCATGTTAATGGCGGAGCAATTATTAGCTCACGATGTTAAAGTAATTGATTTATCAGCTGATTTTAGAATTAAAGATGTGAAGGAATGGGAAAAATGGTATGGAATGGAACATGCCTGTCCCGATTTAATTAAACAGGCAGTGTACGGTTTGCCAGAAGTCAATCGCGATGCGATTAAACAAGCTAATCTTATTGCCTGTCCAGGCTGTTACCCGACAGCAGTGCAACTCGGTTTTTTGCCATTGCTGGAAAATAATTTAATTGATCCCGCTCATTTGATTGCCGATGTTAAATCGGGTGTTAGTGGCGCAGGTAGAAAAGCACAAGTCATCGGATTAATGAGTGAAGCAGGAGAAAGCTTTAAGGCGTATGCCGTGGCAGGGCATCGACATTTGCCCGAAATTACTCAAGGCCTTGAAATTGCTTCTAAACAGAGCATAGGGCTGACTTTTGTGCCCCATTTAACACCCATGATACGAGGCATTCATGCCACTTTATATGGTCAGATTAATGCGGATGTCAAAAATGTGCAGGCATTATTTGAACAACGCTATCAAAATGAGCCATTTGTAGATATATTACCCTTTGGAGAGCACCCTGACACCCGAAATGTTCGAGGCAGTAATAAATGCCAAATAGCTATACAACAACCACAAGGCAGTGATATTTTGGTGGTTTTATCGGTGATTGATAATCTGGTAAAAGGGGCGGCAGGGCAAGCCGTGCAAAATATGAATCTAATGTTTGGCTTAAATGAAGGCCTGGGCTTAGAAGCTGTGGCTCTTTATCCTTAAAGTTTTTGGGGTAGGTCTATAAATGGGGTCAGAGTAAAATTTAGATAAATGGGCGCCGCCTCTATTTATCTAAATTTTACTCTGACCCCATTTATACCATTTATAGACCTACTCAATCTTATCCTGCTATAAAATAAGCCTTTAGTACTAATGCTAATATACCTGCAATCACAATCCACATCATTTTGCTAATGGCATCCAGTTTTGTTTCAACAATGGCTAGCCTTTTGTCCAAATCAGAATGCTCAACAGATTCAGCAGCCCGTGCAGCTGAATCTTTAGCAACTCCAGCCTCTAAAAATGCCTCATAAATTTCTTTATTCAATATGCTCATAAACCCCACCATATTCCTTAAATAATAATCTCATTTTAACATATTCCATTTAATATAGCCTGGACTCGTAGCCTGTAATATTTAAACAATAAATCACTTTATCGCACTTACACTTGGCTGAGGATTTAATTTTACTCTGACCCTACATATGTGCTACTTATGAATTCTACTCTGACCCCTATTTTATTATCTTTCATTGTACATCGAAAATAACAACTTGTTAATCTTCTTTTATCTTTGATAATAGAGGGGGGAGTAAAGTCTATTTACTAATCCAAAGGGTGGTGGAACATCTCTCTAACGTGCTTGGCTGGAGGTTTATTCTACTCTGACCCCAATTACACTGCAGGCATAAAAAAAGGGAAGACTTTCGTCTTCCCTTTGAGCTTAGGTAGATTTCTTTAAAATAACTTAGAAACCAAAGCCGACATAGCCGCCTAATTCAAAGCCATCAAGATCTACATCAGCCAGTGTATTGCTGACTAGATGATAGCGTCCGTCAAAACCAACGTTGATGCTTTTCCAGATATTGTATTCAGCACCTGCACCGAAGAAAATACCGGGAGCTGTAACTGTTACACCATCAGAAGGTGGGCTGATAACATGTAAGGCAAAACCAGCTGGGATAATCCAGGGACGGAATTTACTGCCATACATGAATTTAATTTTGGGTGCGGCAGTTAAAGTAATCTGTGTCACAGTCACGTTTTGATTACATTTTCCGTAGGGACCTGCTCCACCTGCAGTTAAGCTGCCAGTACCGCCTAAGGCACTACAAACAACAGATCCTGCACCGCCACCATTACTTGTACCAACGGCACCAAGTGCAGCTGTCGCTGAGTCATTAGCTGCTGTGGGTAATGGAGCACGTCTTAAATCTTCATTATCAAACTCTTTATAGTTCAATGTGACCTCACCCATTAAACTGGTATTATCCCATAAACCAAAAAGATCGTTAGTCAGATCAAATTCAAAACCTGCACCAAAATACCAGGCTTCTTGACTCCCATTTGGATTATTTCCGGTAAAATCAGAAGTATTTAAGCCAGTTCCTGCAAGATTGGTAGCACCACCACCGTCATTAGTTGCATTAGCATCAGTCAGGATACTGCCTTTTCTATCTTTATCATTACGTGCATAACCGCCACGGAAGAAGATTAAATGATCTTTGCTGGCTTTATGCATTGGCGCATGTTTTACCGATGACATCCATTCGTCCAGTTCTTGTACTTTAGCACTGTTTGTTGTATCTGCAGTCGCTTTTACCCGGCTTAATTCGGCTTGCATGGCTTCCATCATAGTTGCCATTTGGTTAACTTGTGCTTCTAAAGCTTCCGTTTTTTTAGCGGCAGCATCAGCAACACGCTCAGCTTGTGTTTGTGCTATTGCTTGTGGAGCAAGCAATACACCGGCCAATGTTAAAGTCGCTGTTGCTATTCCCAGCGCCTTGTTAGTTTTTTTTATCATCAAAGTCCCCTCAAAATATTGTTATTATTAAGCTGTATTAGGCATATTTGCCTTAATACAACACAAATATCCACAATGGCAATAGTAGCAGTTAAGTCTTTTCCTTACAAGTTTTAATCAATTTTTTTGTTGTTTTTTCTATTCCTTATTATTCAACCACCTATAACAGTTTGATAAAATCAAAGACCAGCTTGTTTAAAAAAAACAACAGCCACTTCTTGCGCTAGCCACGGTATACTATGGCCTCTCTTAGGACTGCTAATAATCTTTTCTTTTTTACTCTATGACTCTTAATAGCAAAATTACTATTATTGGTGGCGGCATTATTGGCTTGTTGACCGCTAAAGAATTTGTTCAGGCCGGTTGCCAGGTTACCCTTATTGATAAATCCGTAACTGGGCAGGAATCATCCTGGGCGGGTGGCGGTATTTTATTACCTTTATATCCCTGGCGGCAGCCGCCTGCTATTAGCTCGCTGGTTTTAGAAAGCATAAAAAACTATGCCTGTTTAGCCAAAGAACTCTATAGTGCCACAGGGATTGATCCGGAATGGCTGGATTGCGGCCTGCTGATCAGCAAAAATCCAGATATTGAGCTGGCCATTGATTGGTGCAAAAAGCATGATATTCCTTATCAGGCAGCAGATGGTTCTTTTTTTAAATCACTGAATACTCAGGCAGTATCCCCACTCTGGTTGCCGTCTATTGCCCAGATTCGTAATCCACGCTTATTAAAAGCCTTAAAAGCATTTTTACTGAATAAAAATGTACAGATTATTGAGCAATGCGAGATCGGCAATTGCGATTTAGAAAATCAATCTATTGTGTCATTAAACACTTCTAAGGGAAAATTTAAGGTCGAACAGTTGGTCATTTGTGCGGGTGCCTGGAGTAAGCACTTAATCAAACAGTTAGTTTCTGTACAATCACTTCCGAGTATTTCACCGGTTAAAGGGCAAATGCTATTAATTGATGCCGAGCCTGAAACCCTTTCTCATATTATTTTGGATGGTGGGCATTATTTGATCCCACGCCATGATGGCAAGATTTTGGTAGGTAGTTCAGTTGAACATAGTCAATTTGATAAAAGTACTAGTGAGGCGGCTAAAGACCACTTATACCATTTTGCTACTGAATTACTTCCTGTATTAAAAAGTTATCTGGTTATTAGTCATTGGGCCGGTTTACGGCCTGGAACCGACCAGGGTATACCTTATATATGCAGGCATAAAGAAATAAAAAATCTGAGTATTAATGCGGGACATTTTAGAAATGGCCTGGCAATGGCTCCTGCATCGGCCAAGTTGCTGGTTGATCTGGTTTTAGATAGGCAAGTCACTGTTGACCCTGAACCTTATGAACTCAAATCCATCGACTCTGTTGAAAACACAAACGCCTTAGCATGAACACATTTCACCTTATTTTTCTCGTTCCCATGCTCTGCGTGAGAATGCATATAGTGACGCTCTCGACAACTGCTCCTGCGTTGTTCTACTACACACCATCCCTGGCGTTATGCGTCATGGGATGCGGAGCGTCCTGCAATGAATTCCCACGCAGAGCGTGGGAACTAGTCTTGGCAAAGGGCTTAACATGAATTTATACCCATTACTCCGACCCGCTTTATTTTCCCTTGACCCCGAACTGGCGCATCAAGTCACCCTGAAATTATTAAAGCTTTCTCATAAAACCGGCTTGTCCGTTTTAAGTAAAGCTAAATCCGGGCATAAACCACTGACAGTTATGGGTTTGGATTTTGAAAATCCTGTGGGTCTGGCGGCAGGTATGGATAAAAATGGGGATTATATTGATGCACTTGCTGCTTTAGGTTTTGGTTTTTTAGAAATTGGGACTGTCACTCCACGCCCACAACCCGGAAACCCTAAACCTCGTTTATTCAGATTGCCCGAGCATGAGGCTATTATTAATCGCATGGGCTTTAATAATGCCGGCGTGGATCATTTACTACAGCAAGTCAAACAAGCCAAATACAATGGTATTTTAGGTATTAATATTGGCAAGAATTTTGATACGCCCATTGAAAATGCCATTGATGATTATGTTATTGGCTTACGCAAAAGTTATATTTTAGCCAGTTATATTACGGTTAATATTTCATCCCCTAATACTAAAAACCTGCGGCAGTTACAGCAAGGGGAAGAAATTAAAAAGCTATTATCCCACCTTAAAGAAGAGCAGCTAAAACTACAGCAACAGCATCAAAAATACACACCTTTAGTGCTTAAAATAGCACCTGATTTAAGCGATGATGAAATTATTCATATTGCCTGTTTATTAGCTGAATTTTCTATAGATGGGGTGATTGCTTGTAATACCACACTTTCCAGAGCGGTTGTTGAAGGCCATATTTATGCTGATGAAGCCGGTGGCTTAAGCGGAGCACCCGTTAAAAGCTTATCTACACAAGTAGTGGAAAAATTAGCTGCTGAACTTAAGGGGAAAATTCCTATTATTGCCGTAGGCGGTATTTTAAACGGGCAAGATGCACAGGATAAACTGAATGCAGGGGCCAGTTTAGTACAAATTTATAGCGGTTTAATTTACCGTGGGCCACAGTTGATTGAGGATATTTTACGGGTAGTTTGATCCAGTTTTTTACATTAAGCCGGCCCATACATGGCCTGACACGCTGTTATTTCTCTTGTATTGAGCCCATCACTCTTTAGTTAAACTGTCTCAAAGTAATATTGACATTTTCCTGAATTTTTAAATACAATGTATGTATGATTAAGTTCGAATGGAATAAAATCAAAGCATCAAAAAATTTAGCAAAGCATGGGGTGTCGTTTGAAGAAGCCTCATCCGTGTTTTATGATGAATTTGCTGTACAATTTTATGATAATGGACATTCAGAATTAGAAGAAGATCGCTTTCTTCTTTTAGGTATTAGTAATAAATCTAGAATGCTTATGATTTGTCATTGTGAAAAACAATTAGAAAATGTACTTCGAATTATATCTGCTAGGAAAGCCACAAAAAATGAAAGAAAGTTTTATCACGGGTAATGTGTTATGAAAGAAGAATATGACCTATCAAAGCTACAATCTCGTATAAACCCTTATGCTAGTAAATTAAAAAAATCTGTAACTATCCGGTTAAGCGAGGATATTATTACTTATTTTAAAGAAATGGCCATTGAATCTGATGTGCCTTATCAAAGCCTGATTAATCTTTATCTGCGAGATTGTGTTTTACATCATAGAACTGTAGATATTTCATGGAACAATAGCATTACAAAAAAATCCAGTTGATTTTTGACAGCATCAATATATAACTACACCCTTGGCGCTAATACACACTGAATAATTACCAACATATTTTGGTTTTAATTCTGATTTGTTTTAAATGAATTCTTTTCATTAGATATAATCCCTTTTTGGCTGTATTTTTGAGTCACTTGCCCCCGGTGCGCTGCATTAGTCATTGGGTTACGCCCATGTTCTTTACGTATTTCAAGATATTTTTCGATGACTTGGCGTTCTTGCTCACTATCGCCTTGTAGCAGGTCTGCTGGCTGATAGCCACAGCTTGCAATGGCCGATGCCACACACGGTAAGACATAAGCAGGTCTGTTGACGTGATTGTCTAATAGTAAAGCAACGCCAAACTCGGAAGTAATCAATTCTGATAGTTTATAGCCTTTTAATTTAGTACTTTTTTTAAAATAGAATTGATTGATTCGGCCTACTGCGTGGGCAATTTCTTGTGCCTTGATTTGTTGATCTGCACCTGCCCTGGCAAAACGATAAGCCCAGATATGTTCGCGTAACACCGACTTTTGTTGTGTGGATTTTAAGCGTTGACCATTTAGGGTAATCCAGCCCGTTTTTGAACTGGTATCTACTATATCTAGCCCAAATTGCCCCCAGTAATGCTGAAAATTATCCAGATTATTTTTCTTTATCCGAGCCAGTAAAGCAGCCAGCTCGCCCGGTGAATTTTTGCCACCGGCTGTCCACTGAAACAGCCCAAAACTAATAAATTGATTATCCCAGGTATTTACTGCATCCAGATTGCCTTCATTTTCAGCCGTGGCTAGAATGACATTAATGTCAGATTGCGACAGCTCCAAATTCTTTAATGTTTCGGCATTATCGGCAACAAATTTTTCAGGTTCCTGAGTGCCTATACGAAACAGACCTTTTCTGAAAATTTTTCCTATACGAAACCAGTTTTCCTCGGTTTCTATTTTTCCATAAACGGTTTTATTTTCAGTAAAAATCTGTATTTGTTCTTTAACAGGAGGATTAATACCATTTTGGGTATTGACAACATTGGGTGAATATACAAATTCAGCGGGTATCTGTAATTTCTGGCCTTTGCGTAAATTATTGGGATTGGATAGATTATTAATATCTGCCAAAAAACGCCACTTATTTGCTGAGCCCAACTTTTTTTCAGCTATGATCGACAGCGTATCGCCTGCTTTGACAATGTAAATTGATGTATTCATTTTACCTTCCCTCTGTAATAAAAAAACAAGAGCTCAAAATTTATTCCATTTCAGGCTTTTTATTACTTGTTTTATTTTCACCAAAAGATGCCACTATTTTAGCAGCGTGTTCTGCTTTTTTTTGTTTTAGTCCCGATGCGGCTTTTCCAGTAATGAACGCTGTTCTAATCAGAACAGGATTGAAACCATTAAAAAAAGCACCATTGGCAGCAGGATCCGGTGCTACTTTGAATCTGAAACTACTAATTGAAGAGAGTGCTTCACCATCTACTTTTCCATTTTTTTCGCCTTTTTCAGGTGTTATCAAAGCTATTCTTTGTTTGATTCCTATATTCCCTTGCATGGGTTGAGATGAATCAGGCCGCGCCTCGATTGTTAAAGAAATTTTTTCTGTTTCATAAAAATATAAGGCATTACTACAGGCCGGAAATAAGCTAAGTAAGCCAACTACAGAAATTAATTTGATTATTGTTCGCATTTTTTATTCCCTCCAAATATTGCCTGATTAGCGTTATCTAAACCTTCCTCAGAGTTCGCTATATTTTCTGCGGCCGATCCTGTGGATACAAAGTGGTTAAAACTGACTTCACCCAAGCCTTTTGAATACACGCAACCAAACGATGCAAGTGACATAGCGTCTTCTCCATCAGCTTTTCTAGGTACTATGGCATAAGTTTGCCGGTCATAACCTAAAACTAGGCGGCCTGTTCCTTCTGTGCTTACTGCCACATCAATTCCTAAAGAGGCATCATGCACATACACCAGATGAGTGGCTGTACAACCCACCAGCAAGATACTTATTAGAATCACTAAGAAATCTTTATTCATCCTGTTTCTCCTTTATTTTAATCATTATTGTAACGGGTGTGGCTTCAATATAATGTCTCCTGTAAAAAGGCTTATAAATATTAAGTTA
>CAZNGU010000007.1:0-13501 GCA_964572325.1 uncultured Methylomarinum sp. | reverse complement strand
CTTTGATTGTTACTTTATTAAACATAACAGTTGCAGGCTTAACCATAAGGTTAGGTGCAACCACTGCTAAAAGACTAGAAAAACCGTCTTTGTTGTTAGTTAAACAGTTTGCAAAAGCAGACTCAGCTGCAGAACCACGAGGCCCCATCATTAAGTCAATGTGAGCAACTTCATTGCCGTCACCGTTTAAAGATTCGCCTACGCGCAAGTTATTAATTGTAGCCATGGAAATATATCCTATTATTATGTGAATGATAGATTGAATTATACTCAGCATAGAGTATAGAATTCAGTTTTAAATAGTCCCTTACTGCATTAACTAGTGCACCTAACAGATAATGCTTCCACTAAAATAATAAATACCGTCGCCACCGTCAGGTCGGCCGTAGTACCGGGGTTTATACTTTTTTCCTTAAACCTCCTATCAACTTCATGTAACATAGGGATATATTGTTTAGGATTATCAGTATTCGCCAAGGCATTGTCGACTGTAATCATTTGCTCAAGCACCCATCCTGAATGCCTGTCGCCGTATTTCCGCTCAATATGACTGTCTGGAAACTGGCTTAAAAACCCAGTGTAAACAGAAACTGCCGCCCAATTAGAGTCGCCATATTCAACAAGCGAACTATTATACCTTAAAATAGCAAAATCAAAAATATCTTTATAATTTGTAATATATTGCCGCGCTATTCTGTCTTTTTCACTGGCTATTCTCATTGCTTCTGTCAAATTAATAGCCGCTGTTTCAGTTACATCTTGTTCACTGGACTCCCCTAAACCACCTGGCGCAGCCAGTGTTATTGCCTTAAACACCCATTCGGCGTCATTCAGCGTGGTATTTTCCAGCACTTGTGCTAAAACTGCCGCTAAATTTTGCCCTGGTTTTTTCTGATAAAATGCCTGACATACAGGGGCACACAGAAGCAGAATCCCTAAATTGGTATTACAGCCAACAGCTGCTCTAGTTGCCTTAACGGCATAATATATCTTTTGACCTAGTGTAAATTCAGGGTTGCTTATCGGATGGGCACTAACTTCCGCACTAAGTATAAAGTCCGCAACAGTCATCCCGTGACCTTCGCTATAAACACTGACATTTCCTGGCTTAAAAGCTTCTACATCCACTTTGCATGCTTGTTTATAAGCTGCTATTAATTGTTCTTGCTCCATCATCCCAGATAAATCAGTTGATCGCTTAGTTTGTACATAAGCCATTGAATAGTGTATGTAACTTAATTATTTATCTTTCACCTGTTGGGTGAGTAATATTCGCTTCACGGTTTTGTGCCATGAATATAGCGAGTGATCAAATCATCCACTAATAATTTTGCAATATTTATATGACAAACACTCTCCAGACCTTTCCAGGCAGGAATGCTATTCACTTCGATAATGCTGAGCTGGCCATTCCTTGTTGTAATGATATCTACACCTGCATAATCCATATTAAGTGCTTGTGTTGCTTTTACAGCCAAGCTGGACAATTCATCATCCAATTGAATGGCTTCGCATTTTGCGCCCCGCGCCACATTATTTAACCACGACTGCCCTCTTCTACGCATGGCCACTACTGCACGACCAGAAATAACAAAAACCCGAATATCTGAGTAGCCCTGCCCTTCAGATTCAATAAATCGTTGTAAATAATAAATACCGTAGCTACTGGTTAACCAAAACAAATCCGTCATTTTTTCCAGTCGTCTGACACCTTCTCCTTGAGAGCCAAATACAGGTTTACTGATTACCTGATGCTTACACATTAATTCTTTTTCGATAATGCTTAAAGCTTTGGCTCTGTCTTTGAGCACCCAGGTTAAAGGTGTATTAAGCCCTGCATGATGGAGCAAAAAGCTGGTCATACCCTTATCAACACTGCGTTCAATAGCATCTGCATTATTATAAACGGGAATCTCCAGTTTTTTTAAAATATGCAAGATGTCCAGGTAAAAGACAACTTCCTGTAAGGATCCACCAGGAACACCTCTTACAAAAACAGCATCAGGCAAAGCGGATTCAAAACCGGGTATGCTGATAGCTAAATCTTTATCGTTTAGATTGATTGCACATTCAGTAAGAGAGACATATTCTGCCTTAAAACCCTGCTGAGCAAAAGCATCCGTTAATTGTTTACCGTGCCAACCAGGATCATCGGTAAAAATGGCTATACGACCTAATGTTATGTCCAGACTTTAAACCCCAAATGATTGGTCTAACAAGGCATTATCTAATTTCCCTGCTCTAAAACTTTTACCCGAATCCATTGCCGTAACAATCACACTGGCGGGGCTAAATAACATGCCGTCAATTTTAAAAAAATCATAATTACAGGCTTTAAAGATATCAGCAAAGGGCTTTCCGTAATCTTTAGAGGTTGAACTTGGCAATTCATTTGCCAGTTTTTCAGCCGCTTCATCACTCCCTTTGACAAAAATATGCACCTGCCCTGCAAATAAAATAGCGTCATTGGTTCGCCCCATCGCTTTAACAAAGTCAGGGTGTGGAGGACATATTGGCGCACTGCCACTGCCATCAATAATGTTTTCTAGTGGGAAATGTAATTCATGCGCCTTATGCATAGCCACTTCAAGTACCCTGCCAACGACTTGCACACTGCCAGAAATACTACTGGTGGGCGTCATAATAAGCGTTAACTTATCAGCAGGCACTGCACAGGCAAGCGCCACTTTTTCTACAATTTCAAGCGGCGGGATTTTGTCATTCTCGATGACTAATACCGTTGAATCCGCATTATCATGATATTCTAATTCCTGGTAGAGTGCTTCAACCGGAACTTTTACCCCTTCTTTTTCTTTGCAAGCCATAGCTCTGGCAGGGCCTGAACCTAAGGCATAATATTTTTCATGGGCTAGACTCCAGCCTGCATATTGACTGCCCAGGCAGGCTAAAACAGGATTACTGGTATGTACATTAATACTCAAGGGCCAATGATCTGTATAGGCACTTTGAGAAATGGATACACTGCCCATCCCCCCCATACAGATTTCTGTAATAATACGGCCTGCTTCCAGGCCACCGGGTACATTAATGCCAGCATCTATCACAGTACAGCCATTCTCCAACTTTATAATATCAAGCCTTAATTTATCTGCCTGATCTATTAACTGTTGAACTAAGGGTTGAGAGAGCTTATTAACGCTTGCTGTGTATTGCATTTTATTTTACCTATTTTAAAAGCCTGTAAATGATTTGCTGTCTTGATAACAAACTATCCTCAACATTTCGTTCATTTTTATCGCCAGCAATGATACTGCAAATTGGCATAGCTGTGTGAATTTTTGCTCCTGACCTAGGTATATCTGCAGCCCATTCAGGCCATGAGAGGTGTTCTTTGATTATATATTCGGCTTCTGCAAATACAATTTTATATGCTTGATAACTGTTAATTTTACTGGTTTTTGATAATGCACCTCCCAGAAAACACTGAATATGTTCATTTAATATATTATTCGCATAAAACTGCATACTTGCGGTAGGCCTGGGGTTGACCTCCAGCACATACAATTTATCCTCTTTAAGCATAAAATCTAAAGAATTCATTCCTTTTAAGGTAAATGCAGAGACTATCTTTTTTATCCATAAACTCACAGTTTGCACAATCTCATCCTCCATATCAGCTTGGCTAATAATAGACGAAAAAACAAATTCATCTTCATCAATACAAATATGCTGTTGCTTATGAAAGCCATAAATAACGACTTGACTACCATTCGTAACAAATAAGCACGACATGGCAGCCCCTTCAATATATCTTTGCCAATAACAAGGGTTCGCTGACACACAAGTCTGCTGATATTTTCTGATAGCCACCCCACCCTGCCCTTGCATCGGTTTAAGCAACCATTCTTCAGTCGTTTTTGGTGCTTCAAATGAAACTGGGGGATAAGGAATTTGCAGCGTCTTTAATGTTGCAAAAAAATTGATTTTATTTTGAGTCGCTAAAAAAACAGACTGCGAATTACCCAGCACCTGAAAATGATCCTGTAGATATTGCAGACTTATACTATACGATTCAAAACCACTGCCATATATAGCATATTTTATACTGTGGATTTTATTCAGATTTAAAATAGCAGGCTTTAAATACTTAAGTGCCAGTGATTCTATTTTTATCGCATCTGTAGTCAATAATAATGTATCAACATCACAGAAACAGTCTATCACTATAGAGTTCAAAGCAATATTGTTTGCCAATTGCGCTAACATCCGTCCAGAATTAGCCACAATCAGAATAGTATTACAGTCAAAACCACTCATAATAAAACCAGTTAAGACACGAGAATGACTGTCATAACAATATTGTTAATCGTCCCAAAAGTTTTTGCAGTCTATTTTTCCCTCAAACCGGCCTTCTCCCAATGGAGAAGAAGATAAGATCCTGAAATTTTTGCGACGATTAATAATAACTAATATCAACGGTTCCTCCTCCATTGCTTGCACGGGTCGTGACAAACTTAAGGCGTTTAAAATGTGAGAATTTTTGCCGCATTTCAGACACCAGGTCTTCCGCTTTCTGCTTATTGTCAACTGCACAAAATCCGGTGGGTCCCCAAGATGTCTGACCTACGGCCACCACTTTATTTTGTTCCAGCCATTGCATGACTTCTGCCACTTCAGCACTACTAAAAACACCCCCTTGTACCGAAGCGAAATGTTCGCCCACTGAACGCTGGATTTGGGTAATCACATCCCCAAATAAATTAATATTTTGTTCAGCAATAGCTGGCAGTCCTTGCATTAATAACAAATAACAAAGTCTTGCTGCTTCTTCTGCAGGAAACGCGTCTAATTCTTTAAATGCTTTGATCTCTTGTTCTCCATGCAAACCCTGGTCAGTTTCATCAAAAACCAGAATAAAGCACCAGCTTTCAGGAATATCCATATGCGATATAACTGGGGGTGTTTTGGTGAGCTTTCCTCTGCCTCCATCAACCACCAGCCCACCCAGTTCAAAAACACCAATACCGATACCTGAACGCATACCACGCTCCGTCAATTGTGCTATTTCTCGAACACTCAAACCCAGGTCATAAAATGCATTTAAGGCAGACCCTATCGCTAATGCCATTTGGGTTCCTGAACCTAAGCCAACATGTTCTGGTATTACTGTTTCAAGCTCTATTTCTATTTGCTCAGGCACATTCAAAACATCACATAAAATTCGGGCGCATTTTTCAGCTCGTTTTGATGATAGACCTATCATTGAAAATTGATTTGAATAACTAATGGAAAGACGTGTAGCTATTTCATTTAAAGCAACTCCTATACTGCCAAAATCACGACCTAATGAGCCACTCAAATCTATAAAACCCATGTGTAATCGTGCGGGAGCAATAACGGAAACTTTTTTATTCACGGAAATTTAAAATGATTTTTATCTAAAATATGGCATTAAATTATACCGCAGGCGTCTCACTGTTTTTAATAATTTCAGCCAGGCAGTTCAGGTCAGAGTAAAAAAAATCCGCCATTTCAGCCGTTGCTTGCTGAAATGGATAGATTGAAGGAATAAATACTGAAACTGCTCCGGCTCTAGCTGCAGCTTGAATGCCTGTGCTTGAATCCTCAAGTACCAGACACTGTTTAATGGGGGTTTTTAAAGCTTTCGCGGCAGCTAAAAAAATATCAGGCGCTGGCTTTCCTTGCCTCACCTGGTCTCGACTAATAATTATAGAAAAAACTTGAGCTAAACCCGCTAATTCAAGACATTCCAGTGCATTATTTTGCTGGCTATTGGTTGCCAGGCAAAAAGAAATGCTGTTACTCCTTAATTGTTTCAGAAGATTCAAAAAACCTTTTTTTACAGGAATGCCCTGCTGCTTAACCGTTTCTCTCCAAACTTGACCGCTTAATTGCTTAAATCGATCTAAATCAAAGCTTGCACCAAAAGTACAAAACAATTTATCTTCAACGTGCTGAAAGTGAAGTCCTGAAAGGGAGGCACAAAATTCGTCGCTAAAATCAAATTCCATTATTGACGCGGCTTTTTTCCAGGCCAGGAAATAAGTCATTTCGGTATCTAGTACCAATCCATCCAGATCAAAAATTACGGCTGAAAATTGCGGCGATTCATTTTTACTGCGCATTAATCACTTTAATATATTCCCCGGGGGCTTCACGGCTAGAACCGACTACAATCCTTTTTGATTCATCATCAGCCTGTTCCAGCAAACCGGACACTTCAATCCATTCTCCGGTTTTTGCCTGTCCAGTATAAGTCGCTGTAAAAGATACGACAGAATGAATATGTGGATGATCAATTAAATAAACGGAGGGATAATCAAAGGCTAAAAAATCTTCAGTGACTAGTGCTTTAACTATGACTGCCTGTAATTTTTTATACTGAATTATTTGATTGTCTTGGGCTATGCCGCAAACCAAACTTAAATCTACTTTACGCTGATTAATAAGTACTTTATTAAACTTACGCTTTTCATGCCATATATACTCATCATAAGTTAACTCACAGTCCCTTTTGGCATAGGACGCTTTCCAGTCTTCTTCACTGAGTTCCTGGCAATGCTTTTGTTCAATTAATTGTCGGATAAGGCCTCTGGCAGAATGAAAAACCTCTCTTTCATAAAACACCAGGTCTATATCAGAATTATTATTCTGAGCCGCGATTAAAATGGAACCGGTAACGCCAATTTCATTGAGATTTAAACCTTGCTTTACAAATAAATGACAAAGTTGTTTTAAATCTGTTTCTACTGCGTCCAGTGTTTGGTGTTTTAACAGGTTTTTAAGTCTACTGCGAGGCTGGTAATGTCTAACAATTTTATCTACAGTAACAGCATGTAAATGCGCCTGTTTAGCGGTAGAAAAATATAAATATTGCGAATACTGCTTTGATAAAAGCTGATTAGCTTTTCTGGTGTCAATTTTTTTAAATAGGGTAGAAGTACAGATATATCGTAAAAAACAAAGTACCTTGCCTTGCTCTATACCATTGTCTACTACAGCAAAAACCAGCCCTTCAGCTGTTTCTATAAAATCCTTGGCTAGAAACATTAAATTTTATCTGGAAAAAGCTCATTCGCCACTAAGTTTTTAACTACTTTCAATCCGGTTTCTACCTTTATTCTTTGCTCTGTATAAGGCATCGTCAGCCGCTTTAAGCACTTGTTCCAGAGATTTAAATTGACCGATATAAGTAACCACACCTAGACTTAAGGTTACAAAATCCGAGATACTCGATTTTGTATGAGGAATTTTTTTATCCATTACGGCCTTTCGTATATTTTCTGCCACTTGTAGACTTCCCTGTAAATCAGTATCTGGTAAAATAACTACAAACTCTTCTCCTCCATACCGACAGGCTTTATCTGTAGGTCGGTCCGGAATTAAAGCAATACCTTTAGCAACTTCTATCAAACAGTCATCTCCTTGTTGATGTCCGTAAGTATCATTATATTTTTTAAAGAAATCTATATCACAGATAATAAGTGATAAAGGAATTTTTTGCCTCTTAGCTAATCTAAACTGAATTTCCAGAGATTCATCAAAATTACGACGGTTGGCTAAGCCCGTTAGCTTATCAAATAAAGCCATTTCCTTTAATTCTTTATTAATGACCTTCAGCTCTTCTTGCGCTTTATGCAGTTGCTGCCGCACTGTATAAATTCGTTCCATTGCGGTAATAGTTAATTTAAGCTGCAATGAATTAACCGGCTTACTCAAATAAGCATCACCCCCAGCTAAAATCGCATTTGCAAAGGAATCATCATCCTGTTTGCTGGAAAGAAAAATAATGGGAAACCATTCAAGCCCATCAATAGCACGAATCTGCTGCGTAGCTTCATATCCATTAATCCCTGGCATTTCAATATCCACCAACATTAAGTCAACATCGTTTTCCTTAATGCACTGCACAGCCTGCTCACCATTTTCTGCATTTAAAATATCATGCCCCAGAGCACTAATACATTGAGCTACTACTGCACGGATACTCTTGCTATCATCAACAACTAATACTTTCATAGAAAAATTAAATATTATTTACCTCTAATTCTAACTTAGTATTTTATATTTACCACCGTTTTTCTTTAAAAATATTTATTGTAATTAATTTCTCTATACCCTATGCTCAATCTGGAAAAAACTACTTGAGTTCAATACTAATAATAATTAGGGAGTGCAAATGAGAATCGGGGTACCTAAAGAAATTCATCCTGGCGAAAAGCGTGTTGCAACTACACCAGAAGTTGCCGAGCAAATAATAAAACTGGGCTTTGAAGTTAATATTGAAAGCGGTGCTGGCTTAGCCGCCAATTTTTCTGATGAAGCATACAGAGAAGCAGGCTGCAAAATAAGAAAAACAGCAAAAACATTATGGACTAATGCCGATATAGTAATGAAAGTTCGTCCACCAGAAACACACCCTGAACTTACTATAGATGAAACTCAATTATTAACTAAAGGTGGGCATTTAATTAGTTTTATCTGGCCTGCTCAAAATGCAGATTTATTGCAAAAACTAGCTGACAAAGATGCCACTGTTTTAGCAATGGACAGCGTACCCCGAATTTCAAGATCGCAAAAACTGGATGCCCTCAGCTCTATGGCCAATATTGCCGGCTATCGTGCTGTTGTAGAAGCAGCTCAACATTTCGGTCGTTTTTTTACCGGACAAATTACGGCTGCCGGTAAAGTCCCACCTGCAAAAGTATTAGTCATAGGTGCCGGGGTTGCTGGTTTGGCAGCTATTGGTGCTGCAAAAAGCATGGGTGCCATTGTCAGATCATTTGACACGCGCCCCGAAGTGAAGGAACAAATAGAAAGTATGGACGCTGAATTCCTGATGCTGGAATTTGAAGAAGATGGTTCAGGTGAAGGCGGTTATGCCAAAACTATGTCCAAAGAATTCATCGAGGCAGAAATGGCTTTATTTGCCAGACAGGCAATGGAAGTGGATATTATTATCACAACCGCATTAATTCCTGGCAGACCAGCACCCAAACTAATCACAACAGGCATGGTAGAAACCATGAAACCGGGCAGTGTCATTGTTGACCTGGCTGCTGAACAAGGTGGTAATTGTGCACTGACAGAAAAAGATAAAGTGGTTGTTAAACATGGTGTCACATTGATTGGCTATACTGATTTACCCAGTAGATTAGCCGCTCAATCCAGTCAGCTTTATGCAACCAATTTGAGACATCTGCTTACTGAGTTAAGTCCTGAAAAAGATGGCACGATTGATGTCAATATGGAAGATGAGGTTATTCGAGGCACTACTGTGGTCAAGCAAGGAAAAATCACCTGGCCACCTCCTACACCTAAATTATCCGCCGCGCCCAAAGTTAAAACAGCTCCTATTGAAAAGCTTGAAGTTGAAGAAAAACCAGCCTTAATTTCCGAGTCTGTAAAACAATTAATTTTATTAGCTATTATTGGTACCGCCTTATTTGCTTTGGGTTCGATTGCACCGGCATCATTTATGTCGCATTTTACTGTTTTTGTACTCGCCTGTTTTATTGGCTACCAAGTCATCTGGAATGTATCGGCATCCCTTCACACTCCACTAATGAGTGTTACCAACGCCATCAGCGGCATCATTATAATTGGTGCAGTGGTACAAATATCATCACCTGGATTTTTCATCACAGTGCTTTCAGGGTTAGCAATTTTGATTGCTTCCATTAATATTGCCGGTGGGTTTTTAGTTACCCGTCGCATGCTTGAAATGTTCAGAAAATAGGAAAGGATAATGATGTCACAAGGTTTAGTTATAATGTCGTATGTAATCGCTTCAATTCTTTTTATTCTGAGTTTAAGTGGATTAAGTCACCCAGAAACAGCCCGTCGAGGTAATTACTTTGGCATGGCTGGTATGTCAATTGCCATTCTTGCCACTTTATTAAGCGATACGGTTGATTCTTATATAATATTGCTCATTGCTTTAGCCATTGGGGGTTTTATTGGCACCAAAGCCGCATTAAAAGTTGAAATGACGCAAATGCCAGAACTGGTTGCTTTAATGCACAGTTTAGTCGGTATGGCTGCTGTTTTGGTCGGTTATGCCAATTTTATGGACAGTTCAAATAGTTTAGTCGGCATAGAACTTACCATTCATGAGGTAGAAATTTATATCGGTATCTTTATTGGTGCTGTTACCTTTTCTGGTTCGGTCATTGCCTTTGGTAAGCTTTGCGGAAAAATTGATGGAAAACCGCTTTTGTTACCGGCTCGTCATTGGCTTAATTTAGCCTTGTTTATTGCAACATTCTGGCTAGGCGGTGTCTTTTTGGACGGCGCTGAATCAGGCGGAGGAACTGTTGCATTATTATTGATGACTATGCTGGCACTAGCCTTTGGCGTACACATGGTAATGGCTATTGGCGGTGCAGATATGCCTGTGGTAGTTTCTATGCTTAATAGTTATTCCGGTTGGGCGGCGGCTGCAACAGGTTTTATGTTAAATAATGATTTATTAATCGTTACCGGTGCTTTAGTAGGTAGCAGTGGTGCCATATTAAGCTATATTATGTGCAAGGCCATGAACCGGCATTTTATAAGTGTTATTGCTGGTGGCTTTGGCTCAGCAGGCGGTGAAGCTGCAAAAGTTGAAGGTGATGTCAGTCCTATAGAAAACGATGAAGTTGTGCAGTTATTAACTGAAGCCAATAACATCATGATTATTCCAGGTTACGGCATGGCTGTTGCCCAGGCTCAACACACAGTAAATGAAATCACTAAACTGCTTCGTGCAAAAGGGAAAAAAGTCCGTTTTGGTATTCATCCCGTTGCCGGGCGTATGCCTGGACACATGAATGTATTATTAGCTGAAGCCAAAGTACCTTACGATATTGTATTTGAGATGGATGAAATTAATCAGGATTTCCCAAAAGTTGATGTTTCAATAGTAATTGGAGCCAATGATATTGTTAATCCTTCGGCATTAGATGATCCAAATAGTCCTATTGCTGGTATGCCGGTACTGGAATGCTGGAATAGTGAAACTACCATTGTGTTAAAACGGAGTATGGCAACAGGTTATGCTGGCGTGGGTAACCCCTTGTTTATTCATGAAAATACACGCATGTTATTTGGTGATGCAAACGATAGTATGCAAAAGGTATTGAAGTCTTTGAATGCATAAATAAAGCATTGAGGTGTGCTAGTACTCCATCACATACGTATTGACGGGTATAAATTAGCCCTCCCTTGATGGGGAGTGTTGGGTGAAGAGAAAATAGAAATTTCTCTTCTTCAAATTTCTTTTACCTTCTTTCGTTATTGGAGCTTAAAAGAAAAAGGAATAGAGAAATTATTTGATCTCTCCTCAGCCAACCCTCTCCTTCTGGAGAGAGCTATATTCGTCAGTATAGTGTTGATGGAATGCTAGCAGCACACCTCATTAATCTTTCATTCAACAAAATATTGAAAAATCATCACTTTCGGTCAATACTTGGTTCAATAATGTAAATATTCACAGACTATGAACAGTACTGACGATAATACAGGTTTTGATGATGACATTTTTGGTTCTCAGCCTCTGCATGACGAACAAAAAATCACAAACAACCGTGTTGCTGTCAGATATGTCAGAAAAGATATCAGTACAACATTAACCACTTTAAATATCTTTAATCTTCCAAAACAAACCCAGGTTAAACTAATTGATATTAGCAGTAAGGGTGCTGCTATACAGTGTGAATTAAAACTCGCCATCAAAAGCAAAGTCATTATTCAATTAATTTTCAGAGATAGACGTATGTTCAAAATTTCTGCGACTGTTGTTCATTGCATAAACAAAAAAAATAATGAATATGGCCTGCAATTCATCAATTTTAATAATAAACTAGGTGATTATTTACTTTCTTCACAAAATGACTTAGTATTCAAGTGAACTTATAGCTAGTTTTCTAATCCTAGCCTTTGTTAACAAGTATCTGATAAGGAGTTGCTATGGAAATTGAATTACAACCCAATGTACAGCCATCATTGCCTCCAAGTAGCACAACGGCTCAAGAATCTGCAGAAGTTGCGCAAAACAACGCCAATTCATTCAGTCAGGAAACAACGACATCTGTTATCACCCAATTTTCAGATCGAGCAGTCAACCTGTCAACCACAGCTGAAACACGCCAAAGTCCTACGGTAGACGAACCAGAACAAGCGGAAGAACAGGTGAGAGAGTTTCAAAATAACGCTAACGCCAATTCAGCAGCGGCCTTACAAGCCCAATCAGGAAGAGCAAACCCCGACATTATAGAGAGTCTGCTCAGCTAATAATTTAGCATGCTTGACCCTGTTTTAAGTGATATATTCGTTTACCCGGTTAAATCACTGGCAGGTATTAAAGTATCAAGCTGGCAAGTTACTGCAAAAGGACTATTGCATGATAGAAAATGGATGTTAATTGATAACGAGCATCAGTTTCTCAGCCAGCGTAAAATACCTAAAATGTGTTTGATTAAAACACAATTGACTGATTCTGAACTCACGCTGAGTGCAGAAGGTTATGATTGTTTCTCATTACCTATCAATCCATGCGATGGAGAAACTTGTAATACCACTATCTGGAAAGATTCGTGTCCAGCAAAAACCACTTCAAAACAAGCTAATCAATGGCTCAGTGACTTTTTGGGTATTCAATGCCAATTAGTCTACCAACCTGATAATGTTGTTCGTTCTGTTGATCCGCATTATGCAAAAAAAACTGATCAGGTAAATTTTTCTGACGGTTTTCCCTTCTTAATTGTCTCCGAAGCGTCAATGAATGCTTTAAATAGTGAGATGAATCTTCAGTTAGGTGTTGAAAGATTTCGTCCTAACCTTGTTATATCTGAATGTGAAGCTTATGCAGAAGATAGCTGGCGAGAAATAAGCATTAATAATATAGCTTTTAGATTACCTAAGCCCTGCTCAAGATGTGCTGTACCTACAATAAATCCGGCAACAGCAGAAAAAAGTAAAGAGCCATTACGCACGCTTAACCGAATACGAAAATGGAATAAACAGGTTTATTTTGGTCAAAATGCATTACATAATAATTTGGGAGAATTATCAGTAGGCAATAAAGTACAAATTTTACAGACAGGAGCGAAGCAACCTCCCTTTAAATAATTATAGCTCCCTCCAGCTTTTAAGCGTTCGGTTTTAATGCCGACTTTTGATATTTTTTCTTTTTTTATCAGCTTCAAGTCGATATGTCTAATTGCCGCAAAGTTAGATATACCATACCGTTGCCGCGTTCGGTTGCTGTCTTCATCAAAAGCTATATCAACCGCCCAGCATGTGCGAACAAAATATTCTAATTGTCTGTAAGACTGCTAATAAGATATCGTGTCTTTCTAAGCTATTCCTTTGTGCCCAAGGACTCCCCATATAAATAGCTGCTTTGTTGGAGACTTTGTCAATACTAAGTCTTAAGCATTTACCATCAATGGCAGTCACTTCCCCTTCGGGGAGGTAAAGTAACACGCAATAAATAACCTACCAATTATTTTTGTTTGTATTCAAGGCGCAACGTAGG
>CAZNGU010000006.1:0-13651 GCA_964572325.1 uncultured Methylomarinum sp. | reverse complement strand
TCGTATCCGATCTGTTTTACGACGGCATCATCCAGAGAAAAATAAGAACAGTAAAGATACAACTACTTATACTTTTGGAAACCATACGCTGGATACTGTAAGCCAAACACTGAACCAAAATGGGACAAAAATATCGCTGACACAAAGTGAATACCTGCTTTTGAAATTATTCCTAGAAAACCCAAATAAAGTCTTATCCAGAGACTCTTTGCTAGAAAATCTCAAAGGTTATGAATGTTTACCTTTTGATCGGAGTGTCGATGTTCGCATTGCGCGTTTACGTCATAAAATAGAAACCGATACAACAGACCCGAAATACATTCAAACAGTATGGGGGCAAGGGTATAAATTTTTATTGATTGACGAAATAAAATGAAACTCTGGAAGCGATTAGATTCATTATTCGCTAAAACCAGTTTAACGCTAACGCTTGGCCTCGCTTTATTCATTGTGATGGCGACTTCTTTTGCCTGGTTTTTTATTTTAAGTCCTTTATCTTATAGGGCAGCAGATGATATGGCTGCATTAATTACGCTGACCAGTAAAACCTGGGCTTCACTTCCTGTCCAAGAAAAAGAGGTGTTTGAAAACAAAATAGCGCAGCAACATGATTTATTCTTTAGTGACCACAATATTCCGACTCAGGCATTAAATAAATTTTACCCCTTCATCCCACGGTTAGAAAAAGCATTAAAACGACATACTGGGGAGCAAGTTGTTATTAAACGTGAAACCGGAAATGAGGCTCTTTTTTGGTTTGTTCTGCATTATGACAAGGAAAAAGTAAATATCGGTTTTTATCATGATCGACCAGGCCCACGTCCTCCTGCTGCCATAGCCGGTGTATTTGCTGCAGCGGTATTACTTATTATCTTTACTACCTTATTGTTGGTTCGGCGAATAACGTTTCCCGTTAAACGGTTATCTAATGCAGTCAATCAAGTTGGAAGTGGCGAACTTTCTACTAGAGTTCCGGAAACAGGCCCAAGTGAACTAGCCTCTTTAGCAAAAAATTTTAACCGGATGGCTAAGGAAATCGCACAATTAATGGAAAATAGAACCCTTCTGTTTGCGGGTATCTCTCATGATTTGAGAACACCCATAACCCGAATGCAGCTTGCGGTAGAACTACTAGATCAAGACCAAGATAAGGCATTAATTAACAACTTAAAAAATGATCTTATAGAAATGGAACAGCTTATTCAGCAATCATTAGAATTTATTAAAGGGTTGGAAGAACAACAGCTTATTGATGTTAATCTGGATAAGGTTATTAGTCATATTATTGATGACTATCGCAAAATAAATTTGATTATTCAGCTAGAAACAGAACCTTGTGGAATGTGCAAAATTGATGTTCAAGCATTTAGGCGAGTGATATTCAATTTACTTGATAATGCTTTTCGATATAGTGAAAATAGTCCCGTTACAATGTCTTGCCAAAAAAACAAGCACTTGCTAACTATCAATATTTTAGATGAAGGGCCTGGAATACCGACTGACAAACTTATGGCAGTTTTTCTACCTTTTTATAGATTAGAACATTCTCGGAGTAAAAAAACGGGTGGAAGTGGTTTAGGTCTGGCTATTGTTAAGCAACTATGTGATGCACATGGCTGGAAAATAGAATTATTTCCTAGAGAAAATAGAGGAGTTAAAGCCTCCATTGAAATTCCAGTCTGAAGTTATCTGAAATTTGAAACCCCTAATTCTTGGCTGCTTTTTTTAGAAACTTTTCATCGCTGATTAACACTTGTTAATGGCCAGTTAAACTGAGCCAAAACTGGCCATTAAAATTGAGCCACTTTTCCAGACTTTCTTTTTCCTGATTACCCATAATTTCAACAATCTTCCAGGCATAGGCGGAGTGCGGACATCCATGTAGCCAAAGCGATGTATCATACCCTCCAGTTGAAAACGTTTGTTATGGCGATAACAAAATTCAGCTAAATAACGGGGGCGTGTCTTGGATTAATAGAGTGGTAGGTTCTCGTTATTACATTTTTTACATTACCCAAAATGGTGTTTACCCAGGTAAACTCTTTCTAAGAAACACTTTCGGAACCACCACCAGTCACAATGCTCAGATGATAACTGTTAATCAACATCCAAAACTTTCCACCAGTCAGCATCAACTTTTACCACTTAAAAATTTTATGTACTTGATTTGTAAAAAACATAAATTATACAGTTGAAAAGTAATTTTACTGAAACAGGAAAAACTTTCATGCTAATTGATAATTCATTAATATTTAATGAAAAAATATAATATCCCATTTGATTTCTATCAAATAGAAGCAGAGAAATTACTTGAAACTTATGAACTCCCTATGTCAACATACTTGTCGCCCAAACAATTTACATTTATGAGACAAAAATGACCGCATATAGCCAAGCATTTAAAGTACAAGCCGTAGTTTTTGATGAAGTTTATTTCTTTTGAGAATACAATGAACAGTGCTCTTGCGCGTTTCGAGCAACCTGAGTTCCAGCATATCTAAAAATCTCAAAAAATTCGAATTTCTAATACTCCTATGCTTAAACGGCAAACACTTTATAATTATAAAGTGTTTGCCAGAAAAAACTTATGAAAAATCAACAGAAGCCAACAGAAAAACTGCCAGAGAAAATACTTGAGCAACAGGCATCATCCCAGTTAAATTCAGGCCACTATAAAGAAGCAATTGGACTTTATAAGCAGCTATGGGAAGTATCAGATGATAAAAAACATCAGGAGCAAATAGCTTATTGCTATTTGCAACGTGCATCATCTTTTGCTCAAAGAGGGATGGTCAAAGAGGCTTTGGCATTATGGGATAATTACACTCAATTTGCAGAGGCTCCTTATGATGCCTATGATCATTACATTTGCTGGCTGCTCCAGGCTAGCAATAAAACTAAAATTCAACAGGCTTTAAAGCTATTATCAGCTGAACAGCTGGACAGGCAGTATCCGGAACTTGCTGTTTTACTAGGTTTTCTAATCCTCACTGAGCACCCTGCATACCAGCAGGATCTGTCTCAGGAATCTATTTTTATTGTACATTCCAAGATTGCTCAGGAGGCATTGCAAGCTTATCAGGAAGATAATCAAGTCGCATTAAATGAAGCCTTAAAACAACTGCCCTATCGCTCAGCTTTTAGAGATTTTCGGTCTCTGTTAACAGCGATCAATAACTTTTCTGAGTCTATAGCTCAGGTAGTGGCTAAAATTGCCGAAACCTCCCCATATTATCCCATAGCCCAATTGCTGCTTGCCTGTGCTCTGACCGGCTCTGATTTGATTCAAGCACTGACGAAATTCAGCCACAAACAACGCAGACTGATTGCTGAAATAAAAGGATTTGATAAAAAACAGAAAAAACTTATCGAGTCTTTAGTTCCGCACCAAGGGCATTTAACGGATAAAATTAAATTTAATTTAGTCATTCAAAATCAGGCGCTTTGCGGTTCAGGTTTAGCCCATCGTTTTTGCCAGGCCATGATGACAAACTACTCTGCCGGCCGGCGGGATTATAATAAACACTTTACCGCAATCAGCGCATTTGAAAAAAACCGGCTGAAAGCATTGACCTGTGAGCGAGAAAATGATGAATATAATGCTGAACATCATTGGAGACTATGCATCAATGAATTGCTAAATAACGATACGGGTAATAACAATCTGAAAATAGCTTTAATTTTACGTCATATTGCTGCCCGACTGCCTGGCGACAATAAATATCATAATCAACTATTAGTTGAAAGCTTACAGTATGATGGCAATGATTTGTCCAGCTATCTGAAAATTTTGCGCTATTTTAGCCGCAATGAAGCAGATATTAAAGACTATAAGCAGTGGCTTAAAAAGGCTATAGAAAAATTCCCCGAAAATATTGAAGTACTGACACTGGCAATTAATACTGCAACGCGCAATAAGGCGTATAAAAAAGCCAGCCAATATGCAACGAAAATATTAAAAATAGACCCTTTAAATACTTTTGCCAAAGATATTTTGTTTTCAAGTCATTTGGCTCACACACGACGGTTGATTCAAAGCAAAAAATATCCCTTGGCTGAACAGGAAATTAAGCGGGCTGAAGCATTAAAGCTGGGTAAAAAATATCTTGCTCAGATACAATTAATACAGGGGCTTTTTAGTTTTTCCAATCAGGATAAAAAGCAGGGGCTTGAGTTGATTGCCGAATCATTAGGCAAGATGCATATGGATCCTGTTAATGCTCATTTACAGGCGACAATGGAAGCATTATTGACCGGATTGCCTGTAACCACCATTTTAAAAGGTTTATCGCCCGCCAAAGATCACTTGCTGACTGACCAGGAATTGTCGGCAGCAGTTAAACAATTGAAAGGCTATGGCAAAGAACCTGGTAATCAACCCCTTCTGCTTAAAACCATAGAAAAAATAAAGCCCGCGTTAAAAGCATCGCTGTCTCAACAGAATTATAATGAAGAACTGCTTTTAACACTGTGCGAAACATTGGATGATATTCATGCGTTTGAAATGTTGCGGCATTGTGCAAAAGTTGCCCTAAATAAATGGAAAACACCTATTTGGCAGTATTATCAGGTGTATGCAGAAAGAAATGGCAGTGTAGAGAACTGCACCTACACTCATATTCAGCGTTTAGAAATGGCTGAGGAAGAAGCCTCTAATAACAATGACAAACGGGCCATAGTGCTAATTAACACCTTTATAGAGCGCTATTACCAAATGCACCCAGAGAGAACAATGGGCTTTTTGGATAATCTGTTTGGAGTCAATGAAGAAGATGATATTGGAGAGTTTTTTGGTAGTAAGCTTGACCAGATTTTTGAGCACCTTTCTGATTCCGTATTTGAAAAGATTGATGCTAAAGCAGCAAAACTTGTTGAAGTAACATCGCCAGAGCGTTTGGTTAAGGAGCTAATTATTGATGCGAGTAATAATGAACTGATTTTGCTTGCCATAATGAAAGACCCTGACTTATTTTCAGCCTTAATGTTTGTAAAAGCGGCGAAAAGCTTAAAAATAGACATTGATGTCAGCATTAATGATGTGCTTGATTTTTTTAATGCGGATAACAGTCCTAACTCATTCCCTTTTTAATTGAAGCAAGCAAATGAAAACACCCTATCAACTGCTGAATGTAACAGAAGAAGCAAACGACACAGAAATCAAACAGGCCTACTTACAGCAAGTTAAAGACAATCCTCCTGACCGCAATAAACTGCAGTTCCAATTGATACATGATGCATATACTGCAATTAAAGATGATAAAAGCAGGCTCAGCTATGAACTGTTTTCCTTTCCCGTTGCAGACTTCGATGAAGTGATTGATCAGGTACTTAATACAGAGCATTGTACCTCCCTCAGCTTTAAACAGTTTAATGCCCTATTGCAAGCAAGCGCTGATACTTCGGTCATCCAAAATGCCATTCCTCAAATAGAAAAATAATGAGTACAGAAGAACAGGAAAATGAATTGCTGGAACAGTTCCAAGCCTATTTAGAGAGCAATACAACTGAATTATTAACTGTGGCAGAACAGCCTGATTTACATACCTTGCTAAGTGAATTTACCGGATTAAAAGCTGAGGTAAAAGCCGAATCCAGACAGTTTAAAAATACTTTAGACTCTCTTACCTCAGCCTTAGCAACTGTCCAGACTGATAATAAATTCTTATCGGAACAGCTAACCAAATCAGTTCAGATACAGGATGAAGCCATACGGACAATGCTGTTGGAATTTATTGATATCTATGACAGCGTAACCACCGGAATTGAAGTTCTGAAAAACTATCGGCCAATTGAAACACTATTGAAAAGCTCCAGAAAGCAAGACGTAAATTTTATCAGCCGGTTTAAGGAAGGCCAGGTGATGATGCTAAAACGCTTCGATCAGCTATTGCAAAGACACCAGGTAAGCACTATTGACTGTGTAGGAAAATTGCTTGATCCAACTAAAATGATGGCCATTGAAACAGTCAATGACAAAGGAACGGAAAACGGTATAGTACTGGAAGTGTTAAGAACCGGCTTTCTCTATAAAAACCAAGTTCTTCGATTGGCAGAAGTAAAAGTAAACTCGGTAGGAATATTATGAACGAAATTATTATTGGCATAGATCTAGGCACAACCAATTCAGAGGTTGCCGTTGTAGAGCAGGGCAAGGTAACGGTTATTGCTGATGGCGATAAAAAAATTCTGCCTTCTTATGTTGGCATTGATGACAATGGCAACATTATTGTAGGTGAAACAGCCAGAAATCAATATCTGGTTTATCCCGAGCGAACAGTTAAATCTATCAAACGGTTAATGGGACAGGATACGCTGGTTACTCTGGCCGGACAGGATTACACGCCGCAGGAAATTTCTGCCATTATTCTTAAACGTCTTAAAGCTATTGCCGAAAAACATCTAGGGCAGGCTGTTAGCAATTCAGTTATTACCGTTCCTGCCTATTTTTCGGATGCCCAGCGTCAGGCAACCCGTGAAGCTGGAGAAATTGCAGGATTGCAGGTAGTACGGATGATTAATGAGCCAACTGCTGCAGCACTTGCTTACGATACTGATCAGACTGAAAAAAAGCATGTGCTGGTCTATGACCTGGGGGGTGGAACGTTTGATGTTTCGGTAGTCAACATAGAATCCGGTGTGGTCGAAGTACTATCCAGCCACGGCGATAACCATCTTGGCGGAGATGATTTTGATCAGCAAATAATTGAATACCTGGTTAACCATCTGCAAGAGTCTTACGGAGTTGATGCCCGCAAACACAGCAAAGCCATGGCGCGTATTGCCAGAGCAGCGGAAAATGCAAAATTTCTGCTATCTGACCAGCCCTATGCACAGATTGATGAAGAATACTTGCTTGAACATGAAGGCTCACCTATTCATCTTTCAATCGAGCTTTCCCGCATGGTCTACGAGGATATGATAGAAGACTATATTAATGTCACTATGGATGCTATTCATATAGCTATGAAGGGAGCAAAATTCACTATTTCAGATATAGACGAAATTATTCTTGTGGGCGGTTCAACTCGCACACCATGCATTCAAGAACGTCTGACTAATGAATTTGGATTTGAGCCTCACAGTGAAGTTGATGCAGATTTATGTGTAACGATGGGAGCGGCCATTCAGGCTGCTATGATTAACGGTCAGGAAGTCGACACCGTTCTGGTAGATGTTACGCCTTACACATACGGTACTGCTGCTATAGGCACCTTAAATGGCGAGTCATATCCCTTTATGTTTGTTCCCATTATTCATAAAAACAGTGTATTACCTAATCGCAAGATAGAAGCTTTTGCCACCAGCCATGATGGACAGGAAGCTGTCGATGTAACCATTTACCAGGGAGAAGACCCTGATGCATTGAATAATGTAAAAATAGGCGAGTTTCGGGTTGAGGGCTTGCAAGACGTTGAGGCTGGCAACATTATAACCCTGGCTCTGGAGCTTGATCTTAATGGCCTATTGCATGTTTCAGCAGAAGAAAAGGAGACGGGGCTGGAAAAATCCATCACTATTGACAATGCATTATCCAATTTTGAAGGTAATACACTGGATACCGCTAAACAGCGCATTTCCTCTTTATTTGGACAGCTGGATTCAAGCCTGTATGGACAGGATGACTCGCAAGTCATTGAGCATGAACCCGGAGAACCAGAAATTGAAACAGCCCGATCCACGGTAAAAAAAGCTGAAAGTTTATTCGATACCATCTCCAGCGAAGACAAAGAAGATATGATTGATTTAATTGAAATGATAACCGCCAGCATAGAAGTAAAAGATATTGCAGGGCTGGACAAGCCTGTCGCTGAACTGAACGACATCATCTATTATCTGGAATCATAATGGAGCGCTGCCCATGCTGTAATTCCCGGTTAAGACAGACGGCCATCTGCCCTCGATGCAGGGCTGAGTTAAGTGCAATTATTGATGCGGAAAAATCAGCCGCCTTTTGGCTTAGCCAGGCTATGCAGTGTTTAAAAGATGATAAAATTGAGCAAAGCAGTGTCGCCATAAATCGCTCTCTATTCCTAAAAAAAACTGAGGTCGCCAGTATTTTCCGTGAATTTTTAATTCATCAGCAATGCAGGGCTATTTTAGGATTGCTGGCCCAAACACTGTTGCTGCCAGCAAAAAGTAGACTTTATCATGCTCGACTACTGACGCCATACAGCAAAAAATTACAGCAGCTAAATAGCTTTACTGATTATCTGCTGACAGAGGGTTAGCAGCTTCTTCCATCAATAATGCAGTCTGCCATACGGTCGAGAAACATAATTCTGTTAACCAGCCCGGTTAAATGATCAAAGTGAGCAATTCTGGAAAGATGCAGTTCCCTTTGTTTATTGTAATATCTTCGATGGTTACAAAATAGTTATCAAAGGTATCATTTATACTGCGTATCGGCTTCATCTCAAATTTGGCAATCAATGGCTCTCCATTTGCCTTTTTACATTCAACGTGTAAAAGGTGTCGGGTTAACTTTGTTTTATTTGAACCTGACCCCAATTGTTTTTTGAACCTGACCCCAATTGTTTTGACCCCAATTGTTGAAGCATATTTAAAAACTAAAGTTGACTATTGTTAATGGCCAGCAAAAGGAACCCTTTTGACATGGAAAATTGATCTTCATAAACCACTCAAAAAATATACCTCTTGAACACATCAAAATGTCGTGTCATTATTAGCCTCCGCTCAGCCCTGTATAAGAAAGGTCAGAATAAAATTTAATTTATGAGCAGTATTTTTTTGTTCTCTTGTTAAAGAAATGAATAATTTTACGCTGACCCCTATTCGTGCTGTTCGCTTTTTCTCAGATATCTGCAATCAAATTACAGAACTAAACCAATGAAAACACGTTTTTTTACTATTTTATTTCTCTTATTAATGAGTGTGGCTAGCTTTTTGCCATTTCCAACTACCACGCTGCTTTGCCTATTTGCAGCAATTTTCCGGCCACGTTGGTTTAAAGTAGTCGTAGATGAAGTATATAAAAGCAAAAAAATCTATTAATACTACCTAGTCATTAAAAACTGCGGGATAGTCGCAACAACATAATCAGTAAAGAGCGCAATTGCCTCGCTTTGCGCTTCTACTCTTGATTCGTAGCTTTTAATTTTAACAGGAACATAATCTTCATAAGTTAGCCACTTCATTTTTTTACTGTCTCCACCTACCCAATAAGCCCATTTAATAGACAGTACTGCCTGATTATCTGTATTAATATCCAGTCGCAATATTTCGATAGATAAATTAATATTAGGATGAGTTCCATGTAGCTCAGAATAAACAAGAGCCTGATTAGGCATTATTCTACTATTTAGGTTTTGTATAAAAACGCGGGTAAATTCATTTTTTAGAGGTTCTGCCCAACGATGGTGTTCACTTAATTGAAATTTATAAGCACTGTCTCTAATAACCATTTGAGGGCGGTCTAAATATTCTGGGAATTTTATTGGATTGACTAAGACGGTAATATGTTTAAGTTGAGCGCTTTTTTGTTTTATATCACTGGGTTCAACCGCTTTTAAAAGATAAAAACTAGTTACCGGGTCGGTGCTACAGGCAACTAAAAGAAAAGCTAAACTAAGAGATAAAAATACTTTAATAAAAGCCATCTATTTTTCCTCTTGTTCTGAGTCTTTGCCAAAAAGTAATGCATCTGGGTGGCGCTCTAGATAGTCAACGAAGCTTCGGGTCGCTCTGGCTGCACGCTTTAATTGCTGTAGTGTGGCCTGAATGCCTTGGCTGATGGGAGAATTATCATTGACTAATGATTTAACCTCATCCAGTGTAGAATTGATGGCTTGCAAAGTGTTTTTGCCGGTAGAAACAATTTGGCGGCTATCTTCTAGTAAAGGCTTGGTATTAGTATCTAAGGTGATTAACAATTTATCTGCCCGGTTTATGGTTCTATTCAGGTTGTTGCTGATAGGCTTAATATCAGTTTTAACTGTGCTTAAAATCTGTTGTATATCTAACATACTACTATTGAGCGCGGTTAAAGTGCTCTGAGTTTGTTCTGAGCCTGTTATCTTTTCAATATTAGCAATAGTCTTTTGTAGATTATTGAATAGATTAGCGATATCAATTTCTTTGCTGCCTTCGAGCAAATCTCTGAGGGCTTTTTGAATTTCATCACTTTTTGAAGGAATAGAGGGGATTTCTTTAAGATGAGATTTATCGTTATAAAACTTTGCTTCAGTGTCGGGTAAAAAAAGAGCTTCAATAAATAATTGCCCTGTTACCAGACTGCCTAATTGCAATTGCATTCTAAGTCCTGAATTAATTAATTTATCAAGCTCCGTGTTAGCCCAGTCTTTTTGTTGGGTATCGATATAGTCACTAATTTTTGCTTGATCAACCTCAAATATTACGGGAATTAAGGTCATATTGTGCTGTATATCACGTTCTACTTTTATCTCGGTAACATGGCCAATTTGCACACCATAAAGTTTAATCGGAGCACCCACATTTAGCCCATTAATAGACTCAGTAAACACAACAATAAAGCGGTGGTTTTTACTAAACCATGAATCACTACTAAAAACAAAAATGCTAATAATTAATAAGCAGAAGGCACCTATAATAAATGCGCCTATGGTCGTCGGGCTTGTTTTACTATTCATGAGAGTTGCTTAGTCGATTGGCGGCTCTTGCCTCGGGTAAGAAATTGGCGTACTTTGGGGTTTTCAGTTTCCTTTAATAAAATGTTCGGGTCACCACTCGCAATCATAGTTTTAGACTCCGCATCAAGAAAAACAGAATTATTACCAATGGCAAAAATACTGGCTAATTCATGAGTAACAATAATTAAAGTAGCCCCCAGGCTGTCACGTAATTCTAAAATTAAATCATCTAGTAATTTTGCACTCACAGGATCTAAGCCTGCTGAGGGTTCATCAAAAAACAGTATGTCTGGATCCAGTGCAATAGCCCGGGCTAATCCCGCCCGTTTTTGCATGCCGCCACTGATTTGTGATGGGTAATAATCTTCAAACCCTGACAATCCAACTAATGCTAGCTTTAATGAAACCAGTTCCTTAATTTCGGCTGTTGCCAAGGTTGTATATTCAGCCAATGGCAAGGCGATATTTTCTGCCAATGTCATAGAACTCCATAAAGCACCGCTTTGATAGAGAATACCATTATTGCGCATTATTTCATTTCGTCGCTGTTCTGAAGCCTGCCAGAAATTAGTATCCTGATAGAATATATTGCCAGATGCAGGTTGTTTTAAGCCGACCAAAAGTCGGAGCAGGGTGCTTTTACCGCAACCACTCCCGCCCATAATGATAAAAATATCTTCCCTTTTAACAGTAAAGTTTAAGTCTTGCTGAATAACAAAATTACCATAAGCCATAGCCAGGTTTTTAACAGTAATATGTGCTGCATTACTCATAAATCAGATACCAAGGCTTTCGAACAGTAAAGTAAAAATAGCATCAGTCACAATGATAATAACAATACTTCTAACCACCGCAGTTGTCGTTGCAGTACCCACCGCAGAAGCACTGCGTCCGCATTGTATACCACTCATACAGCCAATTACAGCAATCAGCAAACCGTAAACTGTACTTTTAAAAATACCGGTAGACAAATCGACTAAAGTAATGGACTGCTTAGTTTGCAGATAATATTCAACGATTGAAATATCCATCATACTAACGCCCACTAATAAACCACCGAGTATACCAATAACATCAGCATAGAGGGTCAATAATGGCATCATCACAGTCAGTGCTAAAATTCTGGGTAATACCAGAAAATCCATGGCCGCAATACCCATGGTTTTAAAGGCATTGATTTCTTCATTAACCTGCATGGTACCCAGTTTGGCTGCAAAAGCTGCGCCTGTGCGCCCAGCCATAATAATAGCCGTCATCATCGCCCCCATTTCTCTGGACATACCAATAGCAACCAGATTGGCAACATAAATATCGGCACCAAAAAGGCGTAATTGAATAGCGCCCATAAAGGCAAGAATCAGTCCCATTAATAAACTGATTAGGGTAATAATAGGCAATGCATCCGGTCCGCATTCCTGAACAATTAACCAAAAATCCTGCTTTCTAAAGCGAGCTTTCCCCTGTGTAAATCTAAATAAGCTTAACCATACTTCACCGATAAAGGTAGTGAATTTTTTTACTTCGGTGACTGAGTCGATTGCTTTTTGTCCTAATCGTTCAGTAAAAGAAGGCCGGTGCTGTGGTTTATGGGTATCTTGCCTTGCTGAAACAGTAGTGGCCAGGCGTATAAGGCTCTGAATACCAGAGGGTAAGGTGCTAATATCAAGCGTGATATGGTCTTTGTTCAGGCTTTCAGTCAGTAGTAATAGAAAAGAAACCAGGCGGCTATCCCATTGGCCAAGAGCGCTGCTATCAACAGTGATTTGATTGATGTTTGGCTGTTGATTCAGTGTTTGTATTACTTCATATAGACTGGGTATAGGGTTTCCTATAACCCAGTCACCGCTTAATTGAAGCGTTAAGCAACCTTTGTCAGGTGGCAGAATTTTAAAATGGCTGGGGATAAACGGATTTGTCATTATGTGCTGTTTTGTTGCCTAAGTTCCTTAGCATAATTAATAATTAGTAAGCCGTTGGCTATACCCGAAGTATATCTTGAAGCATTTTATGTATTTATTACGTTCCATTAATATCAGATTCCTGTTCGGGTAAAAACTCATCTAATGCTTCAAAAAGTGAATTCATATACATATAGGCAGGCCCACCATGCATAATAACTGCCATAAAACCGGCATCAACGATTTCATCTCGACTGGCACCACGGCTGGTGGCACTTTTAACATGAGCCGCGATACAGCGATCACACTGCGCTGCAACAGCCAGTGCCACATTTATCAACTCTTTATTACGTTGGTTGATGGCTCCACCAGCATCTGTTTCATGCAGGAAATTTAAAAAGGATTTTGTTTCATTGGGATATTGTTTTAATAGTCGCTTTCTAGTTGTTCCCGCTTGTTTAAGTAACTCACTCATTCTGCCCATTTTTGTTCTCCTGATGTTATTTTTTTACCCAGTCTACAGCATTCTTAAATTCAGCAGGTGTGTATGTGGCTACCTCACCATCCATAAAATAAGCACCTACTTTTATCGCCCATGCTATCCATTTTTGCTCACCTACTGCCGCAACTTTTTCAAAATCGTGGCGATGTTGTAGGCCGAATACCGCATCGTCCCAAACGGCACCTAATGTCCACCCACTAAAATTTTCAGCAAAAAAAATGACAACTCTGATCTTGCCAAACTGCTTAATGAGTTGCTCAAGCTGAGGAATAAAAACGGTTTCGTAATCTTCTGTCGTCAGCATTTCTGACGCTTTAATAACAAGGGTATTGTTTTCTGTTTCTGGCATAATTTCTATCATAATTTTGACCTCTTATATATTTATTCATTGCTAAATAACTAATCGTTTTAGGATTTAATACCCAAAAATAACAAGTTATAGATGTGCGTTCTTCCTCATAATACCCTATTTAGGAATTCCTGATTAGGTATAATATTTAGCCGTTTTTATGGGTGAAGGCTGTTGATTTAAGTCCTCTCCATGCTGTATCACTAATGGCACTCAACGCATTAGAAACTCCCCGTGTTACGCCATTTTATTGAGCAACACAATACCACTCCAT
>CAZNGU010000005.1:0-14423 GCA_964572325.1 uncultured Methylomarinum sp. | reverse complement strand
AGGTTGGTGTAGCCTACTGCTGTGAAGTTCGCTGCGATGTTCTGGTTGAACTTATGTGTGACATCCAGTGTCGCTGCTGCACCCAGTGAGCTGCTTGCATTGTCAAACAGATCGACAGTATCATCCGTATAGTAGTAAAGCTGTGCTTTACCGTTGATCGTTGTTTGTGCATTACATGCCTCAGCTGCTTTTGGTGCTTTTGCTACAGGCTCAACCGGAGCGATATCTCCGCCTGCAAATGCAGAACTGACAGCCATAGCTGCAATAAGACTAAGTGTTGTGAATTTCATTGTGTATCCTTGTTTGTTCTTGCTCCTACTATAGAATTACTAAGAAATTGGTATATTTCTGAACAGAATTTTGCAAAGGGTGAATAAAATTTGATTCACACAGTATCTAAGCAGAAAGCGTTCAATAAAATCCAATGATTAAACCCTTGCTGTTTAAAGTTTTTTTAAAATCTTGCCGGTTATAGACTTTTTAAGTTCTGCGTTGATTTGTCGATAGTAGATCAAAATCTACATTTGTAACCTGACGAAATAAGTTCTGTTGCTATTGCAAAATGCTAGTGTTTAACATCTGCCATAAGTATTTTGTTCTATTAGGAACGGCATCGCTCATGATGGGTCGAGCGATAAAACCCATAATTCTGTTTGCTTTATACCTTTTCCGGAAAGCTATCTATTGTTTTTAATGCTTTATTAAAAGGTTTGGGTAGGTTTTAGGTATACCAAGGTTTTCTTTTATTTGTCCCGGTACTCTCTAGCTGGAGAGGGAGGGGGTGAGGAGATTTAAAATAATATCTTTACTCCTTATCTTTAAAACTCTTTACAGAGAGATCTTTTTATTTCCCTCACCCTTTAGAGAGGGCTTAAGAAAAAAACTAACGTTCTTTTACCCGTCAACACAACATTGATGGAACACTAGTTTATGATCTGTCTAAACCTAAAGCTCCCTAATATACCAATTTTTATAGACAGCATCAATTTAAAAAGTCAATAAATTGTTTATGCTGTTATTATTGAGTAATGAAATCGGAATATATAAGTGATACCCCCAAAGTACAGTGGCTTGAAATCACAGAAGAAAATAGCGGTCAGAGGATAGATAATTTTTTGATTACACTGCTAAAAGGGGTGCCTAAAACAAGGATCTATAGAATTATTCGGAAAGGGGAAGTCAGAGTTAACAAGGGTCGCATAGATAATAGGTATCGGCTAGAAGTGGGAGATAGTGTAAGAATTCCTCCGCTTAGAGTGGCTATTCGAAATAATGAAATTGATCTAAAGCCCCGCTTAAAATACAGTCTTGAACACGGTATTTTGTATGAAGATGATGTGCTCATCGTTTTGAATAAACCGGCAGGCTTTGCCGTACATGGAGGTAGTGGTATTAGCTCGGGAGTGATCGAGGCCTTAAGAGTATTAAGACCTGATGCCCGGTTTCTGGAATTAGCCCATCGGCTGGATAAAGATACTTCAGGATGTTTGCTGGTGGCAAAAAAAAGATCTAGCTTAAAGGCCTTACATAATCTATTTCGGGGTGATGGCGTAAAAAAAACTTATTTAGCATTATTAGTAGGCAAATGGGACAAGAAAAAACAAATCGTTAATGCCCCTTTATTAAGAAATACAGGTAAAGGAGGTGAGCGTCTGGTAAAAGTAAGTAAAATGGGCAAATTTGCTGAAACCTATTTTCGCAGAATACAGGTATACCCATCATTTACCCTGGTTGAAGCATTTCCCAAAACGGGACGTACCCATCAAATAAGAGTCCATGCCGCCTGGCTGGGTCATCCAATTGTGGCTGATAATCGTTATGGTGATGAAATGCTCAATAAAAACTTAAGAAACCAAGGGTATAAGCGTTTATTTCTGCATGCACAACAATTACAATTTGCCCATCCGCTTAGCGGCGAAATAATGTGTTTTAAAGCACCTTTAGCTGCAGAACTAGAAAAATCGTTAAATTTAATGAAGACTATTTCTACATGATAAAGTATTTTTTATGTTGATAGATAAAACAGATATGCTTTATAGAACACAAAGAATAACAATGGTTTTTCTGGTGATTTAGAGGTGTTCTTAAATGGCTTTGTGGAAATAAGGGTAAATAAATTGAAAGACAGATTTGATGCGATTATTTTTGACTGGGATGGAACTCTGGTTGATTCAATTGACTGGATTGTGCAATGCTTACAAATGGCTGCGCGTAAAAATAATTGTAAAATACCTGAAGAGCAGGCAGCAAAGGATATTATTGGCTTAAGTATACAAAAAGCGATGGAAATACTATTTCCGGGTATTAATCAAAAAACTCAGGAACAATTGATTGCTTGTTATAGCCAAGAATTCTTTTCTAAACAAATCACAGAAAAGGATTTGTTTACGGGTGTTAAAGAGATGTTACTGAAATTTAAACAATCAGGGTATCAATTAGCCGTCGCTACTGGAAAAAGCCATGCAAGTGTCACTAGGGCGATACAAGCAACAGGATTGGCTGATCTTTTTCATACTATCCGATGTGCCGATCAGACAGCATCTAAACCTCAACCAGATATGCTTGAGGAAATTATTAATGCGCTGTCTGTGAAAAAGGAAAGGGTCGTGATGGTGGGTGATTCCGTGCATGATATGCAAATGGCTAAAAATGCGGGTATCCCAGCGATTGCTGTCGCTTGTGGTGCAAATTCTTCCGTACAACTGCAATGCTATCAGCCAATATTAAATTTACAACAAACAACTGAATTACTGGAAAGGTTTTAAAATAGTGGAAAATCAACAAATAAATGAAAGCGAAATGCATGTTAATAATGAACAAACATCTGGATGGGAACGAGACGTGCTGGAAAAACTTGCCATGGCAGCCGTTACAGAACAACGTCGAGCCAGGCGTTGGGGTGTGTTTTTTAAAATATTAATGTTTATTTATCTGATTGCTATTGGCGCAATGGCTTTTTATCCTAAATTTGAAAAAGAATTTAGTACTGATGATAAGAAACATACTGCAATTGTTGATGTGCTTGGTGAGATTGCCGGAAGCGAGGCTGCTAATGCAGACAGTATTATTGAAGGCTTAAGAAATGCTTTAAAGGATAAAAATACCAAGGGTGTTATCTTGAATGTTAATTCTCCCGGTGGTAGCCCGGTTCAGGCGGCTTACGTTTTTGCTGAAATCATACGATTAAAAGAAAAACACCCTGATATTCCAATTTATGCTGTAGTTAGTGATATTTGCGCATCCGGTGCTTATTATATAGCAGCGGCGGCTGATAAAATTTATGTGAGTGAGGCCAGTATGATTGGTTCAATTGGCGTTATTATGAATGGTTTTGGTTTTGTTAATACCATGGAAAAACTCGGAGTTGATCGACGCTTGATCATAGCGGGAAAACATAAAGCACTGATGGATCCCTTTTCAGTAACTAATAGCGAAGAAAACCAACATATGCAAACATTAGTAAATGATGTGCATCAGCAATTTATTTCTGCAGTTCGTCAAGGTCGTGGGGATCGTTTAGTCGAAACTGAAGAATTATTTTCAGGTCTGGTTTGGACTGGGGCACAAGGTGTTAAACTGGGCTTGGCTGATGATTTTGGTAGTATTGACTCAGTAGCCAGAGATATTATAGGAGCCAAGGAGACGCGGAATTTTACTCCGCAAGAAGCCTTGCTGGATAAACTTGCAGGTAAATTTGGCGCATCTTTTGGACAGGCTTTGGGCAGTGCTATAAGTGGTTTTTCAATGCATTAATTCGGCTCGGTATTTACCTTGAGTTAATCAGGACGTCAGTACTTAGGGAGATGGAAAAAAACAATCATCCAATCTTGCTCGTCTTTTTGTCCGCCTTCAGTAGGGTGCCAGCAGTTACGTAGCTTGCTATGCGCCCGTTGCCACCCTATTGAAGGCAAACAAAAATCCTGCCCAATATCGAACGATTATTTCTTTCCAGCTCCCTTAGATCCACTTCTAGGTTGCAAATACTAACGATATTGAACAAGTATTTAAGTAAATTCAGTCTGGATTCAGGCTGTATTGTTTACTTTACTACTATATAATTAAATAATAAATTTACGGGTTTATCATGCAGACTTTTGTTAAAGTTTTAATGTTATCGCTTTGCTTAGCGCAAACTGCTTTCGCAGGAAATGCATTTATTTTGTCTGTGTTAAGCCTGGATGAGGCGACGAAAAAAATAATTAAAGAGAGTAGTAGTAAGGTTCTGGATGCAACAACAGAAGAAATAAATGGCAATAATGTTCATATTATTAAAGTATTGACATCTGACGGTCGCGTTCAATATATTAAAGTTGACGTAGATTCAGGAAAAATCATCAAATAAAGGGCTCGCTATGCGCATTATGATTGTCGAAGACGAAATGACTTTGTGCCAGCAAATCCAGGACTTCTTTTCCAGCAAAGGCTTTGCCGTTGATATTGCGCACAATGGAAATGATGGCTATTATCTAGCTACAGAATATCCTATTGATGTGGCTATTATTGATATTGGCTTACCTGATTTTTCAGGCATAGAATTAATAAGCCGAATTAGAAAGGAGCATATTACACTGCCTATCTTAATTTTAACTGCCAGAAGCCGCTGGCAGGAAAAAGTGGAAGGACTGGAAGCCGGAGCAGATGATTATTTAGCCAAACCTTTTCATTACGAAGAACTTTTAGCCCGCATTAATGCCTTGCTTAGACGCTCACAGGGTAAGGCTCACCCGGTTCTGACCTTTGCTAATATAAGATTGGACACCTTATCTCAGGACGTCTCTGTGGATGATGAAAAAATAGAGCTCACAGCATTTGAATATAAGGTTCTGGAATATTTATTATTTCGTAAAGGTGAAGTGGTTTCGAAATCAGTATTAACAGAGCATATATATGACGAAGATTTTGACCGTGATAGCAATGTTATCGAAGTATTTATTGGTCGTTTGCGTAAAAAACTAGATCCCGAAGGCAAGACCAAGCCTATTGAAACGCTAAGAGGTCGAGGCTATAGAATTTCAGAAGAAGTTAAATAATTATCTTAGGCAACTCGCAATAAATAACCCAGCAATATTACACAGAATTTTTGTTTGCCTTTGCTGTTGCAGTAACGGGCGCATAGCTAGCTATGTAACTGTTACTGCAACAGCAAAGGCGGACAAAAAGGCAAGTGAGATGGGTGGGTTATTTGTAGCGAGTTACCTTATATTAACACGGCGTTTTTAGTTAAAAGTGCAAATTCAATCTCTTAGTTTTCGCTTATTAATTTCCGCAGGCGTTGTCTTATCTGCCTTTTTTGCACTGGTAGCTTTTGTATTGGAAGAAGGCTTTAGAGAAAGCACAGAGCAGGCACTAAAAGAAACACTGCAAGTTCATCTTTATTCACTATTGGCAGTTGCAGAAATGACTGACTCTGGCGAAATGAAGATGCCGAGGTCATTGCGTGAACCCCGATTTTCCAATCCCAGCTCAGGCTTGTACGCCGCTATCAATCAAACAGATAATACCCTGGTCTGGCGATCAAATTCAGCTATTGGTATAGACTTATCTCCTGCAATACCATTGAAACCGGGTGAATTAATATTTGTTAAAGACAACAATAATCGCTTTGTGCTTCATTATTCAATTATTTGGGAAAATAAAAAAGGCATAGAGAATTTTTATGTTTTTACCGTGGCTGAGGATGAATCCTTTGTCACTCATCAAGTTGGCCGCTTTAGAGTCACTTTAAGAACCTGGTTGTTTTTTATTGGCCTACTTTTAGTGCTCTTTCAATATCTGGTTTTACGTTGGAGTTTAAAGCCTTTAAGAATCATAGTTAATGATTTGGAAGAAATTGAAGCAGGCAAAAAAACCCGGCTCAATGGCCAGTATCCATTAGAGTTAAAGGGGCTTGCAAATAACCTAAATACATTAATCAGCAGTGAACGTGCGCACTTGGAACGCTATAGAAATACCTTGTCAGATTTGGCACATAGTTTAAAAACCCCACTGGCTATATTGAGAGGCTGTCTTGAAACGACTGTTGTTAATAAAGACACGGCGACTGAACAAATTTCAAGAATGAATGATATTGTTGAGTATCAATTGCAGAAGGCGGCGGCTAAAGGGCAGAAAAAATTGACGGGTAAAGTTGATATTACCCACATCATAGATAAAATAATTCTATCTTTAAATAAGGTTTATTCCGAGAAGCAAATAGTTTTTTCCTTTACCCATAGTGAACAATGCTTCATGCGTGGTGAAGAGGGAGATATTTATGAAATAGCAGGAAATTTATTGGACAATGCATCAAAATGGTGTGATAAACAAATTAAAGTGAACTTGCAACAACTTGAAAAAGGTGAGAAATTTTCATTACTGTTAGAAATAGAAGACGATGGTGCAGGTATACCAGAACAAAAACTAGACGAAATACTACAGCGTGGTGTCAGGGCGGATGAAAATATACAAGGTCATGGTATTGGAATGGCGGTTGTCAATGAGTTGATTGCTTTATTGGGCGGTCAATTATTTGCTGAAAGAAGTGAAACGCTGGGTGGTATGAAGTGGCGGGTTTTTTTGCCATGATAAAAAAATGGGCACCGTAATGATAGACTTACTACTCATTACTTTACTGCTATTCCTTGGTTTTTATTGGTCTAATGCCATGAAAGCAAGAGAAATAGCGTATGTGGCAGCACTTAATCATTGCCAAAAAATGGAAGTACAATTATTAGATGAATATGTTGCTCTCAACGGTTTCTGGCTTAAAAGAGATAGCAGAGGTAAGTGGCTGGGATGGCGCTCCTATCAATTTGAATTCACCTCAACGGGTGAAGAACGCTATCAGGGTAAAATCGTAACATTAGGTAATAAAGTAATTAATATTGAACTCCAAGCGTATAGAATTTAACAGTATGTCTAAAAATAATAAACAGCAAAAAACCTCCCCGGAAACCCAGGAGCAGTCCTTAAAAATAGCTAAAGCAACGCAACGTCCCGGACAAACAAAAGAACAAACAAAACTAATTGCTCAAGGCATACAAAAAGGTATTGATCAATTTAAAAAACAACAGAAAGCGAAATCCAGAGCTTTAAATAAAAAAATACATAAAGTCTCACAGAGATTAGCCGATTCAGATGCAGAAGTAGAGATTCAAGTTGAAAAAAATACAGACAATAAACAAGCAATATTGCCTTGGCTTTTATTAGTTGCAAGCTGGGTAGGGTTTGTAATTTGCCTGATTTATCTAGAATAATTTTGTTTAAAACTTAATGATTTAGCTGATTTTAGAATCCGATATGTAGCGCTATTATGACAATGACAAGCAAAAAATGGTTAATGTTTTTTATATTGCTGCAAACACCAATTCTGGCTTTTTCAGAACATGTAAGGCTACATAATAAACAAGCAATTACAGCTATTCCTGAAGTAACGGGACTTGACCTCAAAAAAGTTGAGCTTGGACGACGTTTGTTCCATGATGAAAATTTATCTGGTGATGGCACCATTTCCTGCGCCAGTTGTCATGCTCTGGATACAGCCGGTGTTGATGGTTTACCTGTATCTATTGGCATTAAAGGGCAAAAAGGTAAGCGAAATGCGCCAACAGTACTTAATAGTAGCTTACAGTTCAGACAGTTTTGGGATGGACGGGTTGCAACGCTGGAAGAACAAATCTCTAGTCCGTTAAGAAACCCAGTAGAAATGGCTACTAATTGGCAAGATGTGATTTTATATCTTAAAGCAGAACCTGAATATCGAAAAGAATTTAAAACAATATTTCACTCAGTACCGAATAAAACTCATGTCGTGAATGCTATAGCAGAATTTGAGCGTAGTTTACTTACTCCCAATGGTGCCTTCGATCGTTTTCTAAAAGGTGATAAAACGGCCATTAATGAGCAGGCGCAACGAGGCTATCAACTTTTTAAATCATATGGCTGCATTGCATGTCATCAAGGTGTTGCTGTCGGCGGAAATCTGTATGAAAAGCTGGGTATTGTACAAGCCTATTATCCAGAAAATAACAAATTAGAAGAAACTGATTTTGGGCGTTACCATTTAACAGCTGATGAAGAAGACCGTTATGAATTTAAAGTCCCTTCTTTACGAAATGTTGCACGTACAGCACCTTATCTACATGACGGTTCCATTAAAACACTGGAAGAAGTCATTAGTATCATGGCTCACTATCAAATTGGCAGAACAATATCCAAAACTGATATCAAAGCCATTAAAAGTTTTCTGCAAACCTTAAATGGTGAAGTTAGTGAATATTAAGGTTTATTTGAACAAAAATAAGGATAAAAAATATTTTTTATTTGTGCTTTTATCGACCCTCTTAGTTGTTATTTTATATATAAAATCGCTGGGTATACCCGAGGAGGAGCATGAACAAATCATGTTTTCCTTGTCTGAATTACAAAAGACCGATGCCATGCTTAAAAAAACTATTATTGAAACAAGGCTGGGTGTAGAAAAAAACTTTGATAATTTGGTTTATTACGTTCGACAGTTATCAATACTACAGAAGTATTTTGAGAAATTACCTCCAAATATTTATAACGGACTCAAAGAGCCTTTAGTTAAAGTACAAAATGCGATTACTAACCAAGAACAAACAATAGAAAAATTCAAATCACATCTTGCGATATTGAATGCTTTTTCAAACTCATTTCCTTATCTATGTAATGATTTAAAATCTAAATTAAATCTAACAAATGATCATATACTGATTGACCAGATCAATACACTGCTATTGAGCATGGCCTATGAAACAGATATTAACAATATCTGGGGTGAAATTGATCGTCTTCAACAAGTAGAGCATAAAGTACCCGATACTTTCAAAGAACGATTCAAACAAGTGATTATCCATGCTCGGCTTTTGCAGGTGGTACGAATAGAAATTGATGAGTTACAAAGACTTATATATACCCATAAAGTTACCCAGATTTTAGAAGACCTTGGAGTGCGCTACCGCTCTTTTTATCACCAGCAACAACAAAGCCCTTTGTTTTATAAAACCATACTTGCCATTGTCACTATTTTATGGGGACTGCTAATTGTTATTTTTTTGTATCGCCTGGAGCGTTCGGGTTCGAAACTGAAAGAAACTTTACGCTTACTTAATGCACGCCAATATGCGCTGGACCAACATTCTATAGTGTCAATTACTGATACTAAAGGCAATATTAATTACACTAATGGATTGTTTAGCCAAATTTCTGGTTATACAAAAGGTGAATTATTGCAAACAAATCATCGTATTATAAAGTCAGATTTTCATCCAGATAGTTTCTTTAAAGATATGTGGCAAACTATATCTAACGGAATGGTCTGGAAAGGCGAAATCAGAAATAAGGCCAAAGATGGTTCCCATTACTGGGTACAGTCAACAATTGTGCCATTAGTAAATAAACAAGGTAAACCGGAACAGTATATTGCGATGCGAACAGATGTAACGCATCTCAAGAAATTAGAAGATGAAATGTTACAAACTCGGGAAAATGCTGTTATACGTGCCAAAATTGCACATTTATTACAGCAACCCCAGCCTATTAAAGCACGGCTTGAAGCCGCACTGGCCAATTTGTGTAAATTTAGAGGTCTGGATGTACAAAATAAGGCCGGTATTTTTTTATTGGATGATGCTAGCCAGAAACTCAATATGTATGTGACTTATGGTAAGTTTACAGATGAATTTATTCTTAAAGAAGAATGTATTAATGTAGGCGATTGTCTGTGTGGGCGAGTTGCATTAAGCGGCATGTTAAAAGTCTCAGACAATTGTTTCACCGATCATGAACATGAGCATACCTTTACAGGAATGCAGGCACATGGACATTATATTGTTCCGATCAAAAACCTGGGGAAAGTGGTTGGGGTTATGTTTTTGTACACAGAACCTTTTCCATCAAGAGAAGCGTCTCGACTAGAAGTATTAACGTTACTGGGACAAATCATTGGTTTGGCCATTGCCAATGATCAAGCACATATTGCCTTATTGCATGAAAAAGAAAAAGCCGAAAAAGCCAATCAGTCCAAAAGTATGTTTTTGGCTAATATGAGTCATGAAATTCGAACACCCATGAACGCGATAATAGGTATGAGTTACCTGGCGTTGCAAACAGAATTGAATGAACAGCAACGAAATTATATAAGTAAGGTAAATCAAGCAGCAGATTCTTTGTTGGCATTACTTAATGATATTTTAGACTTTTCCAAAATTGAAGCGCAAAAATTAGAGATAGAAATTGCCAGTTTTAGTCTGGAAGAAGTTTTGCAAAAGGTTATGAATGTATTGATTATTGCAGCAGGAAAAAAAGGGCTGGAATTATTAATGGATGTGGATAAAAATGTGCCGCCGCTGTTAATGGGGGATGCATTGCGTCTGAATCAAGCGCTTATGAATTTACTTAGTAATGCGATTAAATTTACAGAGACAGGCTCGGTAGTCATTTCTGTTAAATTAAATCATAAAACAGAGGAGCAAGTTGATTTACTCTTTTCAGTCAGTGACACAGGTATTGGCATGACTGGAGAGCAACAAAACAATTTGTTTCAGGCATTTAGCCAGGCTGATGTTTCAACCACCAGGAAATATGGTGGAACCGGGCTGGGTCTGGCCATTACTTCCAGTTTAATTAATTTAATGGGAGGTTCAATTCGTGTAGAAAGTGAACCTGGTGTGGGCAGTGTTTTTAGTTTTGATTTAAGCTTTGCCATCAGTAGTGAAAAACCTATTAAGCATCAAACAATGACTTTTTCTTCAGTCCAGCGAGTTTTAGTTATTGATGATAGTGAAATCTGTAGAGATATTTTGTTAAAACAACTCGATGCACAAAATTTTGATGTGACTACAGTAGCTGATGGAGCAACAGCAATACAATGTATACAAGAAAGTTTAGATAAAAAAACACAACCTTTCGATACTATTATTGTTGACTGGAAAATGCCAGGAATGGATGGTATTAGCTGCCTTAAGAAAATAGCTCAAATGGGTTTATCAGAGTCACCCGTTATAGTCATGGCTACTGCTTATGATCAACACGAACTGCAAGCTGAATTACTTTCTTCAAATGCCACAACATCTGCAATTTTAACTAAGCCCTTTAGTGCCTCTACCTTATGGGATACATTGCATCAGGAGAAAGGTGGACTCACAGTCAATGAAAGTAATATGAGTCCATCAAATATTGCTCAAAACATTAACCCTGATTTAAAAGGTGCTCATGTTTTACTGGTTGAAGATAATACATTTAATCAAGAATTAGCTTTAGAATTAATACAAATGCAAGGCATGACGGCTGATTTGGCTAATAATGGTCAAGAAGCACTCGATCAATTAGCTAAAAAGAATTACGATGCTATTTTAATGGACTGTCAAATGCCGGTAATGGATGGTTATACTGCAACAAAATTAATCAGAGCAAAATATGGTGATTCCTTGCCTATTATTGCGATGACGGCAAATGTCATGAAGGAGGATAAGGAGCTCGCAAATACAGTGGGTATGAATGGGTTTATTGCTAAACCTATAAAGGTGACAGAAATGCTAAAAACCTTGAGTCAGTGGGTTTTAAAAGGAGAGCAAAGTCAAGAGGGCTCGGCAGAATTTCAGTTAAGAAATATAGCTACTGTAAAGCATATTGATACCACACAAGCTATTGCATTGTTAGATGGAAATACAGCTTTGTACGAACGTATATTACATCGATTTAAGGAAGGTTTTAGCAATACGGCAACTGAACTCATTCAGAATAATACAAATAATGAATCAAAACGCTTATTGCATACTCTACGGGGTGCCGCTGGAAATATTGGTGCTAGCGGATTAGTAGCAAGTATTACGGAGCTTGAACATTCACTGCATACTGGATTAATAGAAGATGCAGAAGCAAAGATAAATGACTTAACCCTAGAGATTAATGAAGTATTAAATGATATTGACTTATTATTAGTTAATACTGAAACGCCTCAAAAAACCAGCTCAAGTATGGAGGTTTCAAGCCAAAAAAAATCCAATTTAATTAACACGTTGAAACAACATCTGGAAAATTTTGATGCCGTAGCAGACAGTACGCTTGTTGAATTGTTAGCGAGTATGGCAACAATAGAAGAAAAGCAAAGCTTAAATAAATTGGCAGAAGCCCTGAAACAGTACGATTATGAATTGGCATTGATTGAATGGAATAAATTATATAAAAAAACATACGATAAAACCCTTCAAAACAATATAGATGGTGGGTAAGCTTAAAAGATGGGAACAGTCTGGCTTAATTTTTGATAAGTAGCATATTGTTAATAAATAATGTACTACACTTAGTATTCTACTTTGTATATTAGAGCATAGAAAAAAAGTGAGGAGTGATTATATATATCAAGCTTTCTGCCTGGGATGTTGAGGAAGATTCAGTATTTTTAGTTGCTTTTCTCATAAAAAACTATTTTCAATTACTTTATTTTGAACCCGATTTTTTTAATTAGTACTCATGAATCCTCAGCAGCAGACTATTCTTATTGTCGATGATACACCTGTTAATCTGGACATTCTCAAAGAGCAATTATCTGATACATACCATATAAAAATTGCGAATAATGGTAAATTGGCATTAAAGGTTGCAGAGAACCATTTTCCCGATATTATTCTTTTGGACATAATGATGCCCGAGATGGATGGCTATGAGGTGTGTGTCCGTTTAAAAGCAAATACTAAGCTTGCCAAAATACCGGTTATTTTTGTGACTGCAATGGCCGATGAGGATGATGAGAGCAAAGGCTTAGCATTAGGTGCAGTAGATTATATTTTAAAACCATTTAAAATGCCTATTGTAAAAGCAAGAATCAAAACACATCTGGCTCTGGCTTGCCAGCAACGAAGATGTGAGAAAATGGTTGTACACCGTACCCGGGAATTGCAGACAAGTCAAAAAGATGCCATAGAAATGCTAGGCAAGGCAGGGCATTATAATGATGAGGACACCGGTATCCATATTTGGCGTATGGCTCATTTTTCAGCGGCATTAGCTAAAGCCGCCTGCTGGCCAGTAAATCAGGCCGAGTTGATAAAAATGGCTGCGCCCATGCACGATACAGGAAAAATTGGTTTACCTGATAGTATTTTGAAGGCTCCCAGAAAGCTGACTGAAGATGAATGGATAACTATGCGTAAACATACTGAAATAGGCTATGGTATTCTTAGTGTCAGTGACTCACCTTTATTTAAATTAGCCGCTGAAATTGCCTTGGCTCACCATGAAAAATGGGATGGAAGTGGTTACCCTTATGGATTAAACGCTATGCAGATTCCTGAATCAGCACGAATAGTAGCTATTGCAGATGTTTTTGATGCATTGACAATGAAGCGTCCATATAAAGAGGCCTGGTCTATCGAAAAATCTTTTTCCACCATAAAACAAGATGCCGGAACACATTTTGATCCACACTTAGCCGCGTTGTTTCTATCAATTAAAGATGAAATTATTGATATCAAATCGTATTGGGACAAACAGGAAGCTCTTGATTTTATAGAGCAGGGAGATCCTGTAACAGTTTAATAGCTCTTTATTCTTTGGACAGTTTGAGTTATTAGAAACCAAATTCAATTATCATTTTGAAAGAAATAAAAATAATAAAAGCAGCAAAACTCAAATAAACAATAAATTGAAATGGTTTTTCTAAAAAAGAACGTATTAAGTTTCTATGTTTTCCTGCTTTTTTTTGCTGCAGATAAATTTCTCTTTGTGTGTTTGCCCGGTAAATATGATAGCTTTCAAGCAGCTGTTGAGCCTGGTACAAGTCTTCGTTGTTTATAAGCCAAAGTGCAGGCATTGATACGCCCCAGTTTCCTGCAGATGTTTCGTAATAGTCGATTTCTTTTTCAGTTAATAAGCATCTGATTTCATGCGCTTCATCTTCTGGTACGCCGCGTAAAGAAAAAAGTAGTGTAGCCATGATTATAATGCTTTGTGAATGAATAGATTAAGATAGCATAGTTCGGATTTAAGTTTTAATGAAAAAATGTCAATGGGCTTTATCATCCAGTGCAGAAGAAACATACCATGACCAGGAGTGGGGTGTACCTGTACATGATGATCGCTTATTATTCGAGTTTTTGATTCTTGAAGGTGCCCAGGCGGGTTTGAGTTGGTCAACTATCCTAAATAAACGGCAAAGCTACCGTGAAGCATTTGATGATTTTGATGCATATAAAATATCGCAATATAATGAAGAAAAAATTCAGTGGCTACTCAATAATCCTGGGATTATTCGAAATAAATTAAAAGTCAATGCGGCGATTACAAATGCTAAAGCCTACCTAAAAATGCGGCAACAATATGGTTCTTTTGATGATTATATTTGGCAATTTACTCAAGGTAAAAGCATTCAAAATCATTGGCAACAACACAGTGATGTTCCGGTAAGCACTATTGAATCCACA
>CAZNGU010000004.1:0-14689 GCA_964572325.1 uncultured Methylomarinum sp. | reverse complement strand
AAACCGAAATAACTTCTACATTAAGCAGGTCTTCTACGCTTAACTCCAGTAATTCGCTTGGTTCTGAATATGCGATAGAGTACAAACTAAAATAAACAAATGACACTATCGAGAAATGAGTCCAGTATCTTTTTTTATCAATCATAGTGGTTTTGTAAATCAAGTCTATAAATAAAGAGATGCTCTGAATAGGAAATACACATTACCCATAAATTCATTGAGTGTAGTCTATTTTGTAATAATTTAAACCCATATACTGCTTACAGAATTAACTCGGTTTTAGCACTGAACATATCATTTGAGATCGCTCAATTTCCATATTAAGGTGCTAAGGAACATGCCCGAAATAAAGATATAAATTAAATACGTTATACTTCCACTTTCACTTTTCTCATTGAAACCATAATCTATTCACAACATAAAAAACTCAAAATAGGCTACTGAAAAACATTCAAAATGTACAAATATAACTGATAAATGTTACAACAAAATTCTAATAACCCTGACTTACAACCCCGACATACCTTTTGCGTAGCCCCCATGCTCGACTGGACAGATAGACATTGTCGTTATTTCCATCGTTTATTATCCAGCCAAGCGTTTTTGTATACAGAAATGGTAACGACAGGAGCTATTCTAAATGGCTCAAGACAGCGTTTCTTAAGCTTTAATCAAGCCGAGAACCCTGTTGCTTTTCAATTGGGAGGCAGCCACCCTGCAGATTTGGCTCTTTGCGCTAAAATGATAGAAGATTATGGTTATGACGAAGTGAATCTAAATATAGGTTGCCCCAGTGACAGAGTACAAAATGGGCGCTTTGGTGCTTGTTTAATGGCTGAGCCTGAACTGGTTGCCGAATGTGTTGCCGCAATGCAGCAGGTCGTTTCCATACCCGTCACGGTTAAATCAAGAATAGGCATTGATAATCAGGATTCTTATCCAGAATTACTGAATTTTATTGGCACCATTGCAGATGCCGGTTGCAAAACCTTTATCATTCATGCCAGAAAAGCCTGGCTGCAAGGCCTGTCTCCCAAACAAAATAGAGAAGTTCCCCCATTACAATATGATACGGTTTACCAATTAAAAAAAGATTTTCCTGCACTGGAAATTATTCTAAATGGTGGAGTCACATGTTTAGAAAGCGCTGAGGATTTATTGCAGCATGTTGATGGGATTATGGTAGGAAGAGAGGCTTATCATAATCCTTATATTTTGGCAGAAGTAGACACACGTTTCTATGCTATTTCGTCTGACATTAAGACGCGTCATCAAGTTGTCATGGAGTTATTGCCTTATATTAGAGAATATATTGCATCGGGAGGAAAACTGCATAATGTTACTCGACATATTCTGGGACTTTTTCATGGCGTTGCGGGAGCCCGAAAATGGCGTCGCTTTCTCAGTGAAAATGCGGGTAAAAAAGAGGCTGATGAGTCTACTGTTTTACAGGCATTAAACAATATTGGACTATGATATAATTCGTGTTTTTACTTAATAATGGATGCATAAATTATGGAAGACCTTTTTTCCAAAATCATCAGTGAAATTGGCGAAGATGTGAACCGCGAGGGGTTAAGAGACACCCCTAAACGTGCAGCGAAAGCCTTTAAGTTTTTAAATAATGGCTATGAAAAAACACTGGAAGAAGTATTAAACGGTGCCATTTTTGAGGCAGAAACTGAGGATATGGTTATCGTAAAAGATATTGAACTGTATTCCTTGTGTGAACATCATTTATTACCTTTTATTGGTAAATGTCATATCGCCTATATTCCTGATGGAAAAGTAGTGGGACTTTCCAAGTTGGCTCGTATTGTTGATATGTACGCCAGGCGCTTGCAAATTCAGGAAAAACTAACCAAACAAATCGCTGATGCTGTCGAGTTATCTATTGGTGCAAAAGGCGTTGCCGTGGTTGTTGAAGCCAAACATTTATGCATGATGATGCGCGGCGTTGAAAAACAAAACTCAGTCATGACCACATCCGTAATGACCGGAATTTTTAGAGAAGACCGAAGTACTCGCGTGGAATTTTTAAATCTTATTAACAGATAAGGTAGCTGAACATGGTGCGTGAGAGCGCAATAATAAGTACAGACACAAAAAAAACCGGGGTACTTTTAGTTAACCTGGGCTCACCAGCAGCACCTACAACTTCTGCTGTCAGGCGATATCTAAAGGAGTTTCTTTGGGATCCTCGCGTGGTCAATATACCCCGACCTATCTGGTGGCTTATTTTACATTTTCTGGTATTACCTTTTCGACCTAGAAAATCGCTTAAGGCCTATAAAAAAATATGGCACAAAAAAAAGGGTTCACCATTAACATTTTTAAGCCAGCAACTGGTAAAAAAAGTAGCCAGACAGTTTGATAGTTCGCACTATTCCATAGATTGTGTCATGCGCTATGGAAAGCCATCTATTACTGCAAAGCTTAAACAATACAAAAAACACAATATTGAAGAAATTATTGTTATTCCCTTGTATCCTCAGTATTCTTCTACCACAACAGCCTCGGTTTATGATGCTGTAGTCACTGAATTAATGCAATGGCGACATATTCCTAGCCTGCGTTTTATTAGCGATTATCATAAAAACCCCTTATATATTGAAGCAATTGCTAAATCTGTTGAACAGACATGGGCAAAAAAGGGTCGAAGCCAATTATTGCTCATGTCTTTTCATGGCTTACCTGAGCAGCTAACAAAATGGGGCGATCCTTATTTTAAGCAATGCCACCAAAGTGCAGAATTAATTGCTAAAGAACTTTCCTTATCAAGCGATCAGTGGAAAATTGTTTTTCAATCCCGCTTTGGCAAAGCAAAATGGTTGCAGCCTTATTGTATTGAAGTATTGCAAAGTTTACCCAAACAGGGGGTAAAAACGGTTGATGTGCTTTGCCCAGGTTTTGCGGTTGATTGCCTGGAAACTCTGGAAGAGATTGAACTGGCAAATAAACATTATTTTATGGAAGCAGGTGGCGAGCTCTATCAATATATTCCAGCTTTAAATGATTCCAAACTCCATGTAAGAACTATGGTTGAGCTAATAAAAGGGGAGCAAGTATGAGGCCGTATGACAGAGATAATTGTGCATTTTGCCGTTTAATGCGAAGCTTGGCTTTTACCGGTGTTGGCATGGCAATTGGCAGTGGCACAGCCTATTTATTAGGTGCCAGCCAACAGAATATTTATATGTCTGGCATTGTGGTATCTGCCATCATTGTATTTGGAATGCTTGATAAGAAAAAGAAAACTTAAGAACCTGAACCTGTTCAAGTTAAAACAATCTTTATTGTATTAAAATTGGTGCATTCAAATAAATTAAAAAGGTCTGGAATGAAAATAGGTACAGCATTAACACCCAGCGCAACAAAAGCTTTACTGCTTGGCAGTGGTGAATTAGGTAAAGAAATCGCCATATCCTTACAGCGTTACGGCGTTGAAGTGATTGCTGTAGATCGCTACCCTAATGCGCCCGCCCAACATATTGCGCAACGTAGTCATGTTTTGGATATGACTGATGCAGAAGCCGTTAAACAACTCATCGCAGCAGAAAAACCGGATTTTATTATCCCCGAGATTGAAGCCATTGCAACGGATGCTTTAGCTGAAATTGAAGCAGAAGGTTTAGCAAAAGTAGTTCCCAATGCCAGAGCCGTGCAACTGACCATGAACCGCGAAGGCATCCGTACCCTGGCAGCTGAAGAAATAGGCGTACCCACCTCGCAATATGCCTTTGCGGAAACTTTTGCAGAATTACAAAAAGCAATCGACAGTGGTATCGGTTATCCTTGTTTTATTAAGCCCACTATGTCTTCTTCTGGCAAAGGTCAATCCATGGTTAATTCGGCGGATCAATTAGAACAGGCCTGGCATTATGCAAAATCAGGCGGTAGAACCGATACCGGTAAAGTGATTGTTGAAAGTGCTATTGACTTCGATTATGAAATCACATTACTAACCGTTAGGGCATTAAATCAACAGGGCGAATATGAAACTCATTTTTGTGCCCCGATTGGTCACAGACAGGAAGATGGGGATTATAGAGAAAGCTGGCAACCTCAGGAAATGACAGAAAATGCATTGAAAAATGCTAAAGAAATTGCTAAAAAAGTAACGGATAATATTGGCGGCCTGGGTCTATTTGGTGTTGAATTATTTATAAAAGGCGATCAGGTCTGGTTTAGTGAAGTCAGCCCAAGACCACATGATACTGGAATGGTCACTATGGTGACACAAGCTCAAACTGAGTTTGATTTACATGCTCGCGCTATTTTAGGACTCCCTGTTTCTAGCAAACTAGATAAAGCCGGTGCCAGTGCTGTTATTTTAGGGGGAATTGATGCAAAAGGGGTTGAATATACCGGCCTGGACAAAGCCCTAGCTGATTCAGATGTTGATATTCGCTTGTTTGCAAAGCCAGAAAGCTTTATAACAAGGCGTATGGGGGTAGCACTTGCCAGTTCAGACAACATCTCTGAAGCAAGAGCTAAAGCTACTGCAGCCGCTGAAAAAATCAGCATTCATTCACCTGGATAATCATTATGCTCCGATACATTGGTATTTTAATCTTGCTTTTATGCTCTGTTATTAGCCATGCTGATGTTTACAAACGCACAGATGTCAAAGGCAGAGTCTATTATACGGATGAACCAAAAAAAGGCTTTAAATACAAACGTATTATTCGAACAAAGCCCAAACATTATGCCTGGGCTTTTAAAAATATTGCCAAAAACAAGAAAAAATATTCTCCTTTAATTAAAGCCGCTGCAAAAAAACACAAGATTGATGAAAAATTGTTACATGCACTGATTCAAACTGAGTCAGCCTATGACGAGAAAGCCATCTCATCAGCAGGGGCTGTTGGCTTAATGCAGCTAATGCCTGCTACAGCTAAACGCTATGGCGTAACAAACAGAAAAAATGCCAAACAAAATATAGAGGGCGGAACTCGCTATTTAAAATTTTTATTTAAACTGTTTAATTCTAATCTAAAACTAGTGCTTGCAAGTTATAATGCCGGAGAAGGCGCGGTTAAAAAGTATAAAAACTCAATCCCACCTTATCCTGAAACTCGTAATTATGTTCGTAAAGTAACAGCCTTATACAGAGGATTGTAAATTTTATTTGTACATTCTCTTAAATTTAAGAGTTCCGTAATTAAGGCAAGAGTATTGTGGTGGTTAATCTCGTTCTCTCTCGAAGCGTCACAAGCCGTTAAATTATGAGAAAATAGATAGGATATGCTGACAATAAGGCTCGCACCTTTCTACAATTAATACGTTTCCTGTCATCAACACATCCTACTTAAAATTACACTTATTGACAGTGATACTCTGTACGGGCATGAAGTTTTTTTTCGACCTCAAATATCACATAAATGTTACTCTGACCCCAATTATATATGCCTAAACACCGCCCTGTTGTTTTATCTTTTTCCGGACACGACCCCAGTGGTGGTGCGGGTATTCAGGCTGATATTGAAACCTTAATCAGCCATCAATGTCATGCCTGTAGCGTTATTACTGCATTAACAGAACAAGATAGCAGCAATGTAAAAAAACTGATTCCTCAAGCCGCAGAAGATATTATTAATCAGGCTAATCGGCTATTGTTCGATTTTCCGGTTAAGGCGATTAAAATTGGGCTCATAGGCCATCATGAAACTGCTTTAGCCATTCACTCAGTTTTGTTGCAGCAACCACATATCCCTGTTATTTTAGACCCAGTGCTGGCAGCAGGCGGTGGCACGCCTCTTGCGAATGAACAATTAATCCAATGTATTAATGATAAACTCTTACCTTGTACCACTGTTTTAACACCCAATAGTGAAGAAGCACGCCTTTTATCGCAACAAAGCAAACTAGAAGATTGCGGCCAGTTTTTTTTGGATAAAACTTGTGATTATGTATTAATCACAGGCACACATGAACAATCCACGCTAGTCAAAAATCAGCTATTCCAAAAAAATGGCGTAACAGAAACATTCCATTGGGAACGATTATCCGAAAATTACCACGGATCCGGATGCACACTTGCCAGTGCAATTGCTGCATTAATGGCTCAAGGTCTTGACCCTTTTACCGCCATTTCAGAAGCACAAGAATATACCTGGAATGCACTGAAAGCTGCTTATCATCCCGGTAAGGGACAATATAACCCGGATCGTTTATTTTGGATGGAAACTTAGCCATGAAATTTCCATCCCGTGGTTTATATGCCATTACCAAAACAGAAGAAAAAACCAGTGACTCACTCATAGCTGAAGTGGCCAGCGCCATAAAAGGCGGTGCCTGCATCATTCAATATCGGGACAAACTGGCTACAGATCAGCAAGCCTTTTATTGCGCAACAAAACTACAGGCACTCTGCAAACAGCATAAAATTCCTCTAATTATTAATGATGATGTAGAATTAGCCTGTAGAGTCAACGCGGATGGGGTCCACTTGGGTAAAGATGATGGCAGTATTGCCTTGGCCAGAAAACGCTTGGGTTTAAATGCCATTATTGGCCTTTCCTGTTATAACAATATTGATCTTGCAAAAAATGCAGCATCTGAAGGTGCTGATTATGTTGCTTTTGGCCGTTTTTTTCCATCGACTTCAAAACCTTTAGCTGCACCAGCAGATGTGGAAACCCTAACCCTGGCAAAAAAACAAATTAAAGTACCTATAGTGGCCATTGGTGGAATACTGCCAGAAAATGGTCAGCAACTATTAGACTATGGTGCTGATATATTAGCCGTTATTGGCGGTGTTTTTGCGCATGACCCTGAACAATCCGCCTTTAAATACCAAAAACTTTTTACTCACTAAAAATGTTTCAAAGTCGTAGAAAATTCATAAAAACACTGTGTTACATGGCTAGTTATGCTCTAACTATGGCTGGCAGCACAGTCTATTCCAAATTGGCTCAGGCAGTCTGGACAAAAGAAAATTTTGCCACTGGAAGCTTTAAGGAAACCATGAAACGCTTATTCAATGATGCGCCAATCATTGACTCCAAAAAAATTAAAATAACTCGTTTGCCCCGTATTGCAGAGAATGGCGCTATGGTTCCTATTACGATCAGTAGCAGCCTGGAAAATGTTGAAAAAATTTCCATTCTGGTAGCACAAAACCCCTCCCCGCTTTCTGCAGAGTTTTTTCTGTCCCCGCAAATGGTCGCTCATGTTTCTGCCAGACTAAAAATGGCTAAAAGTGGTAAAGTCATTATCATTGTGCAAGCAGATGGAAAACTATACCGCACCTCCAGGTCGGTTAAAGTCACCGTTGGCGGCTGTGGAGCCTAGTATGTCAAGCATTAAAATACGAACCAAACGGCTTAAAGGTAACACCCAGATTAGACTATTAATCTCTCATCCTATGTCCAATGGCCGGGGTAAAGATAAACAGGGCATTGCCATTCCCCCTAAACACATTACCGTACTTTCTATCATGCATAATGAATCAGAAATAGTAACGGCTAATTTATCAGGCAGTATTTCAAAAAACCCATATTTTGATTTTTTGCTTAAAGGTGGTAAGCCGGGCGATAAAATCAGCGTAAACTGGACAGATAATACCGGCAAGACAGATTCTGCCGACTATCTGATCAAATAATAAAGTCAATGATTGCCTCTCAAGCCAGTTGTACCGATATTTTTGAAAGCGGTTTAATACCGGTTGCCCAGGCACTAAAAAAAATCCTGTCTACAACAGCAACCCTCTCCGACTATCAAACTATTGCTATTGATCAGGCGAAAGGTCGCACACTTTTCCAGCCTGTCATCGCGCCTTTCAATGTGCCCAGCCACAATAATTCAGCTGTTGATGGTTATGCCTTTCATGCGCAAGACATACCCTTAGAAGGTTTGGCAAAACTAGCTGTCATAGATATTGCCTATGCGGGAAAACCCTGTTTAAAGCAGATTAAACCGAGACAATGTATTCGTATCATGACCGGTGCAATCATACCTGTAGGTCTTGATGTAGTCGCCATGCAGGAACATGTTGAATTAAGTAATAATAAAATTACTATCGACCATCGACATACGCAAGGGCAAAATATTCGCCTGGCGGGTGAGGATATTCTGCAAAATGAAACTATTTTAGCTGCCGGCCAATTAATTACAACCGCTGATATTGGACTCATAGCCTCTTTAGGGCTAGCTGAAATCAAAGTCTATCGTAAATTAAAAATTGCTATTGCTTCCACAGGAAATGAGCTCATGAGTATAGGTGAAACCTACACTCAGCAAAAAATTTATGATAGTAATCGCTATATTCTGGCTGCTGCTCTGGATCGCCCTGATATTGAAATAATTAATCTGGGTATTCTGGAAGATAAGCCTGAAGTCCTATTAGAACAATTTACCCAAAGTAGTGCTTATGCTGACATCATCATCTCATCAGGCGGTGTTTCAGTGGGTGATGCAGATTACACCAGAACAGCACTAAAACAATCAGGACAAATAGATTTCTGGAAAATCGCCATTAAACCAGGTAGGCCGCTAGCCTTTGGAAAAATAGGACAAAGCCTGTTTTTTGGCTTACCTGGAAACCCTGTCGCCGTCATGGTTACCTTTTACCAGTTTGTACTACCTGCCATAGAAAAAATGCTTGGCATTACCAACAAAGCCATTGCACCTGCTATGCAAGTTAAATGTGTAGAAAACATCCGCAAAAAACCAGGTCGTACAGAAATTGTACGGGGCATTATTCACCAGGATAATCATGGTTGCTGGCAAGTAAAGAGCACTGGAAAACAAGGCTCCGGCATCCTCCGTTCCATGAGTTTAGCCAATGCATTTATTATTCTTGAGCATGACAGGACCAGTGTTAAGGCTGGAGAAATAGTCACTGTTCAACCCTTTGTGGGTTTGTTTTAATAATATTGAGCCTATCTTTATGACCCCGGAAATCATTACGGTAGCTATTATTCTGGCCTTCTCCATTATACTATTGATAAGCAACCGCTTTCCTGCAGACACCGTTTTATTAGCCTCTTTAAGCCTGCTAATTATCAGCGGTATCCTGACCCCGACTGAAGCTTTAGCCGGATTTTCCAACCCCGGCATGATCACTATCGCTATACTTTATGTCATCGTTTCCGGCTTACGTGAAACAGGAACCATCGCCTGGCTCAGTCGACTGCTATTAGGCAAGCCTAAGAATATAAGCATAGCCCAAATGCGCTTATTAATACCCGCTGCCGTTATCAGTGCCTTTATCAATAACAGCCCAGTCGTTGCCATGTTTACCTCTGTAGTGCAAGACTGGTGTAAGCGTAGTCAATTTAATGCCTCCTGCTTTTTATTACCATTAAGTTACATTGCCATTCTGGGAGGTACCTGTTCATTAATAGGCACTAGTACCAATTTAATTATCGATGGTTTAATGCGCCAATCCGGATATCCTGGTTTCACTCTTTTTGAGCTATCTGCAGTAGGCATACCTATTACTGTTGTGGGCTGCCTTTATTTAATTTTAGTCTCCCCCCGACTACTGGCTGATAGAACTGGTGCAATTAAACAATTTAGTGAAGTGCGCGAATACCTGGTAGAAATGTTGGTACAAAATGACTGTGATCTGGCCGGTCAAACTATTGCAGATGCCGGTTTAAGGCATTTACCGGGGCTTTTTTTAATTGAAATTGTGCGCGGTCAGGAAATTATTCCTGTAGTGTCTGCGCAAATGACCATTCAAAAAAATGATCGCCTGGTTTTTGCTGGAGCGGTTGATTCCGTGGTTGAATTAAGGAAAATACGCGGCCTAGTGGTTGCCACCGAGCAATTATTTAAATTAGACAGCCGTGATCATGATAGACGCTTATTTGAAGCCGTTATTTCTTCAGAAAACCCCATTATCAATCTTAATATACGCCAGGCTCGCTTCCGGCATCGTTATAACGCAGTGATTTTATCAGTAGCCAGAAATGGCCAGCGTCTTAAAGGTAAATTAGGTGATATTAAGCTTAAACCCGGTGATACTTTGTTATTAGAAGCACAAAAAGGATTTTTATTTAAGTTTAGAAACAACCGGGATTTTTTGTTAATCAGCAGAATAGAAGATTCCAGTAAACTACGCCATGACCGTTCCCTTTGGGCCTTGGCCAGCATGGCTTTGTTTTTGATGCTTATTCTAAGCAATACTTTGAATATATTGCCTGCCGCACTGCTAGCAAGTGGCTTAATGTTAATAAGCGGCTGTTTAAATATAGAAGATGCACGCCGCAGTATTGATTATAAAATATTATTGGTCATCGCCTGCGCTTTTGGCCTGGGTGCAGCTATTCAAAAAGTGGGATTAGCCAACATGATTGCAGAACAGGCCTTGCTTATTGCTAATAATGATCCCTGGTTGATGTTAGTCATTATTTATATCGCCACCCTATTACTGACTGAAACCATCACCAATAATGCAGCTGCTATTATTATGTTTCCTATTGCAATAAGTGCCGCTGAAAGCTTGTCTATTAGCAGCACTCCTTTTGCGGTTGCAGTAATGATCTCAGCATCCACCAGTTTTATCACGCCTATTGGTTACCAGACTAATTTAATGGTATTTGGTCCCGGTGGTTATCGCTTTTCCGACTATTTAAAATTAGGTTTTCCCTTGAGTATTATTGTCGCCAGCATCGCCTTATGGATAATCCCTCAAGTTTGGGGCTTTTCAGTTGTAAAGAGTTTATAGAGAATAATCATGCACATTCAATGGTATCCGGGCCACATGCACAAGGCTCAAAAAGAAATAAAACAAGTCTTGCCGCAAATTGATTTGATTATTGAAGTATTGGACGCGCGTATTCCTTTTAGCAGTCAAAATCCAATGCTATCTAAATTACGAGGACAAAAACCTTGTATCCGTGTATTAAGCAAATCTGATCTGGCAGACCCAGAGATGACTCAGCGCTGGCAAAATCATCTAGAACAGGAAGAAGCAGTAAAAACTCTGGCAGTCACTAGCCACCAACCCGATAAAATCAAACAAATTACCCAGCTTTGTCACAAAATGATCCCTACAAAAGGCAGTAATGACAAACTAATAAAAACCATGATTATGGGGATTCCTAATGTGGGAAAATCAACCCTGATCAATATTCTGGCAAACCGTCTTATTGCTAAAACAGGAAATGAACCGGCCGTTACAAAGCGCCAGCAACGAATAAGACTGGATGATAATATTGTTTTATCCGATACTCCGGGGGTCTTATGGGGTAATGTTGAAAATCAGAATAGTGGCTATCGCCTAGCAGCTACTGGCGCTATAAAAGACACGGCAATGGAATATGCCGATGTGGCTTTTTTTGTTGCCGAATATCTAATAGCCAATTATCCACAACAACTTAAACAACGCTATCAACTGAACCAAATACCAGATAAGGAAGCAGATTTAATGGAATTAATTGGCAGAAAACGCGGTTGTTTGCGCTCTGGGAAACAAATAGATATGGATAAAACGGCTAAAATTCTGGTCACTGAATTCAGGGCAGGCATCATCGGAAATATCACCCTGGAAACACCTGAAATGATGGAGCAGGAACGCAGTGAACTAGCACTTGTCAAAGAGCGAAAAGCAACTAAAAAATTATCCAGAAAGCAGCAATGGAAAGACAGCAGAGAATAACTTTGATTTAGCTATCAATTTGAATAGTTACTAAATTAATTCCATTGTATATTTTTTCTGAAAATAACTAAGAACCAAATTAATGATGCAAACCAGCATATGGCTAATGAAAAAATGTCGTGCGTTATAAAATGTGCCCCTCGCATTTGCTGTGCAATTCCATAAATTAATCCTAGTAATAAACCTGTATAGAGACCCAGGGTTTTATATTGTGGCTTCACAACCATCAGAAAAAAGTAAAGACTAATGAAAGTATATCCTCCACCAGCATGGCCTGCTGGAAAACAATGCCCAACTTTAAGTCCATTAGGTACATAATCAAATAACCGAATATAGGGTTTGTCTTTACCAAAAAGTTCTAAATCCCAAGGACAATAGATATGAGTGTTACTTTTTAATATAGCAATGATTATGGGACCTGTAATACTTGCTATGAATAAAAACAATAAAGGCTTCCTGTAATTATACAAAAAAGTTTTTTTGGACAAGGAAAATAAGAGGCTGAGTAAAACAATTACCCCCATAATTTTTGAAAAAACACGCCCTCCTTTATGAATAACATCTTCTAATAGCCAATTTTTTTTATCAGGCCATTGATGAAGCGTGCTGTTATAAAAATGCTTGCTTATTTCGAATTCAAAAGAGCTTAACTCTAAACTAGTAACTACAACAATAAATAGGATAAAAGGAATAACAAAATGGTTTTTAGCAAAATATTTAAAATTAATTTGAATTGGGTGTGGCAAAACTATTTCCTTAGAAGTTGTCTTAAAAACGTATTTACTTGTACCTCAATTTCCAGCAGCTCAGCCTAAAATATATTGGGTGGTTTTCTGAAAATATTGCGGTTTATTCTATACTAAATTGAACGACTTCAAAGGGTGTTCTAAGCTTTAATTCTATTTTTGAGCCAATGAAATTGCAAACATTCCTTTTTAGCTTCACTAATAAAGTCTGCGCTTATCCATAAATCAGCAACAGCGACCAAATCTCTATTAATATAAATCAAAGGAAGCAAGTCTCTTTCCCAGGGAGGTATTTCCTGCTCCTGAAACAGTTTTTTTAAGGAATGATGCCCCTGTCTGCCAGGCAGTTTTATTTTTTCCGAGCCGGTTCTAAATCTTACCCAGACCTCTGAATCACGCCATAGTTCTTTAGAAATACCCTCCGAAGCATCACAAACTGATAAAATGCCCCCCTTTAAATCAAGTTTGTTACTCTCTTTATCCCAGAACTTTTCCTGCTCGGCAAAATCAGATGGATCTGCTTTAAAACAAAATAATTTATTACGATAGCGTCTTATGCAATAGCTTTTAGTTTTAATCTGTGGATTGGCAGATTGTTTTGCCTTAAGGGCTTCCTCAATAATCCTAATAGTTGTTTTTTCAGATGGCATTCTTAGCTGCATAGTATCAAACCAATATCTAATAAGTAGATGCTGTTTGTTAGCTGCTAATTTAAGTAACCGTTGAATATCCAGAGAACCATCATCTTCATTATAAAGACCATCTAATAGCTGTTGCGCCAAACTTTCATTCAACAAATAGCTGTTAGCGCAATGCCTAGCTGATCGGGAGACAGTTTTATCCAAAGCAGGCCAACGTTGTTTGAGTTGAGGTAGAATCTGATTTCGTAAAAAATTCCGGTCAAAATCATTGTTTTTATTACTCGGGTCTTCAACCCAGTGTAAATTATGCTTTACTGCATATTCATTAATCGCCGCTCGTGAGACATCAAGTAAAGGTCGAATCATGCGCCCTTTTCCCAAGGTGCTGGATACAGGCATTCCTGCCAAACCTTGTACTCCTGCACCACGAAAGAGCTGGAGCAACAAAGTTTCCAGCTGGTCTTCACGATGCTGCGCTAGTAATAAAACATCACCCTCTGCCAGTAAAGTGAAAAATGCCTGATATCGCGCATTTCTGGCAGCCTCTTCCTGACTTTGTCTTTTATTTTTATGCGCATCCACCTTTATACCTTGAAAATTAATTCCACTATTCATGGCAATCATTTGGCAATGTGTTTCCCACTCATCTGCTTCACATTGCAAACCATGATTGATATGAACCGCTGTTATCTTCGGTTTTATTTCTGTAATTGAGCCTAGCAAATGAAGTAATACATGGGAATCTTTACCGCCACTATAGGCAATAAAAATATTTCGGGTATTAGAAGGTAAGCTTGAAAAAACAAGTTGAGATGTCAGCATAAATAAGGCAAAAAACCGGCATGAGCCGGTTTTTTAAATATAAAATAAAATCAAGCGTAACATGGATAGAGAGATACTATTATTCCCATGCTCCGTGTCACTGTCATTAAATTTAGCCCTCTCCAAAGGGAGAGGGTTTGGGTGTGGGGAAATAAAGATATTATTCTAAATCTCCTCACGCCTCCATCAAGAGAGGGCTAAAAAGCATAAACCCATCATATATGCATGTGAAAAGCATTAATATTAAGCTTATCGGGCAGGAAACTCCATACCACTCCTTATTTCACCACTTCCTCGGTAAAAGAACCATAATCCATAATACGCTGATAGCGTTTTTCCAGCATTTCGTCCATACCTTCTTTTTTTAACTCATCCAGATGCCGGATAATTGTCTCACGTAAACTTAATGCGATTTTTTGATAATTTCTATGTCCACCGCCTACTGGCTCGCGCACTACTTCATCCAGCAAACCTTGTTCTCGCACCCGGTCTGATGTTATACCCATGGCTTCAGCAGCTAATTGTGATTTTTCAGCACTTTTCCATAAAATAGAGGCACAGCCTTCCGGTGAAATTACTGCATAGGTACTGTATTCCAGCATAATCAAACGATCCCCTACACCAATAGCCAAGGCACCACCCGAGCCTCCTTCACCAATCACAGTACAAATGACGGGTGTTCTAAGCCTGGACATTTCAAATAAATTAGTGGCAATGGCTCCACTTTGGCCACGTTCTTCCGCACCAATACCCGGATAAGCTCCAGGTGTGTCAATTAAACAAATAAGCGGCAAACCAAAACGCTCTGCAAGTTTCATGACCCGTAAGGCTTTACGATAACCTTCCGGGCGCGGCATACCAAAATTACG
>CAZNGU010000003.1:0-15854 GCA_964572325.1 uncultured Methylomarinum sp. | reverse complement strand
TACTTAGGAACGCGCACGAAATAACTTGGGCAACTGATGCAAGGTTTTTGTTCGTATTCAAGGCGTATAAATAGGTGCATAGCAGGCTACACAACTATTTATACAACGTAGAAGACGGACAAAAGACAAGGCAGTTGTTCAAGTTATTTTGTGCACGTTACTTAGGGAGCAGGAAAGAAATATTCGTTCGATATTGGGCAGGATTGGATTATTATTTCTTTCCATCACCCTAATATTAAAACTGGCGTAATTAACAAAGGATCAGTCGCTACTGTCAGTTTTGGATAACTTATTTAATGTTCTTGCTAATTTTAAAAGAGCCGTTTTTAATACCACATCCCTTTGATTCTCTGCTTGATTCAAGAGACCATTAATGTTTTCTTTGGAGGGGATTTTAACGGCTTCCCCTTTTTTTTCTACAGTTGAAGGAATGATTTTTATTTGCAGAACCTCAAAACTTCCTTGTTTTGAAGCTAATAAGCTTTGCAGCATCTGCTGGTGATAAAACCGCAGTTGTGATGACCAGATAGCCGAATCTGTATAAAGTAAAATTTTGTTCCGAGTTGCAACACAATATAGTGCATGATTGGCAAGGTGATCCGGTAATGATGACCTTATTATCAATAATAATTCATTTTGGACTTGTTGTTGAAATTTGTAATAGCTTAGAACTTTTCCTTCATAGCCTAAAGGTAATTTAAAAAACTTATTTTTTGACATTAGCGAACCATAAATCACCCAAGAAACTGTTAGATTAATACCAGCCATTGCCTTTCTGAATGGACAGTGCCCTGAAGTCTGAGTTTACACGAAGTAAACGAAGATTTCGAGTACAGCCCAAACACAATAACCTTGACCTGGTACTAAAGCAAAAAGCATTATTTGTTTCCTCCAGTTACAAACTCTGTTTATGCCTAATTACAAGATCTAATTGCACAATCCTGAGACAATACAGACTGGTACTGTAAATCATCAATGACAGCAACACCGTGTAATAACTGATGATTTGATATATTTTTAATTAATAAATCGGCTTTTCGAACACAGAGATTAATGTGGTTAAACGCTTTCTGGGAAAATGACTCTTTTTCGATATTGTCCTGAATAACTGCAAACACTGCGTTATCTGTAAAAATAACCGTATCACCCGAATGCGTGCTGTTTAAAAAAGAGGGGGGTACGGGGAAAGTACTAATAATATAAAGCATGTTAATTCCTCTTGTCTATTAAGATAATACACATTAGATATAACTATTAAACATCTAATAAGTATGTAATATTTATCATAGTACACAATATTAAAATAAACCAGCATTTACAAAAAATATTTAGAAATATAGGTAATTTTCAGTGCTAAAATTAAAGTTATTTGGAACTTTAGGCTGTCATCTATGTGAAGATGCATCAAAAATCATTGCAAACTGTGAACCAGGTTTATTTGAAATTGAATCCATTGACATAGCTGATCATGATCAATGGCAAGAAAAATACGCGCTTAGAATTCCTGTTTTGTATCACCCTGTAACTAATAAAGACCTAAGTTGGCCTTTTGAGCAGGATCAAGTTCAACTATTTATTGAAGAGTTATTAGATGACTGAAAAATACCGGATAGAACAAGATAGTATGGGCGAGTTACAAGTACCCACCAATGCTTTATATGGAGCACAAACCCAGAGAGCAATCAATAATTTTCCCATTAGTGGTCTGGTTTTACCTTCGACTTTTATTAGCACAGTCGCTTTAATTAAAAAGAATGCAGCTAAAGTAAATATCGAATTAGGCATATTAGATAAACCTATAGGCACTGCTATTATTCAGGCTGCCCAGCAAATTATGGATGGAGGACATCAAAAACAATTTCCGGTAGATGTTTTTCAAACAGGATCGGGTACCAGTACTAATATGAATGTTAATGAAGTGCTGGCTTGCCTGGCTAGTGATATTGCAAACACAAAGGTCGGCGCCAACGATCATGTCAATATGGGACAAAGCAGTAATGATGTCATTCCCACAGCTATCCATGTCAGTGCAGCAATTGAATGTCAAAAAACATTATTACCCGGCTTAAATCATCTAGCTGAAACCATTGAACAAAAAGCAGCAAGCTTAGAAAACATAACCAAAACCGGGCGAACGCACCTGATGGATGCCATGCCTTTGACAATGAAACAGGAATTAGGCGCCTGGGCTCTACAAATTCGTAATGGTATTGCCCGCATTAATTCCAGTCTGCCTAGAATCTACAAATTGGCACAGGGTGGAACAGCCGTTGGTACAGGTATTAATGCTGACCCACAATTCGCGGAAAAATTTGCACAGGCGCTAAGTAAAGAAACAGGCTTGCCGTTTAAACCCAATGAGTCTTTTTTTGAAAGCCTGAGCGCTCAAGATGCAATAGTTGAGTTATCAGGTCAAATAAAAGTTATTGCTGTCAGTTTAATGAAAATTGCCAATGACTTACGCTGGATGAACAGCGGCCCAATGGCTGGCTTAGGTGAAATTGAATTAATTGCGCTACAACCAGGCAGTAGTATCATGCCTGGAAAAGTAAACCCGGTAATTCCAGAAGCTACAGCAATGGTTGCAGCTCAAGTAATCGGTAATGATGCAACCATTACCATAGCCGGTCAGTCAGGCACTTTTCAATTGAATGTGATGCTCCCTGTCATCGCCTATAACATCTTACAAAGTATTAGTTTAATCGGGAATGTCACAAAATTATTGGCTGACCAGGCCATTCTCCCTTTTACTGTCAGGGAAGAAAACTTACAAGAAGCCTTGGCAAAAAATCCCATATTAGTTACTGCATTAAATCCTATTATTGGCTATGCCAAGGCGGCACAAATTGCAAAAGCAGCTTATAAGCAAGGACAACCCATTATTGATGTGGCTGAGGAAATGACAGATTTAAGCCGCACAGAATTAGAAACATTATTAAACCCAAAAGCATTAACAAAAGGTGGGATTAGTAGTTAATAATTTATGTACTGAGATAAAATACAGTGCTTCACTCTCTACTGACTTGTAGCAAAAAAACCAGGTAATAATTATGCGTTGTCCTTTTTGTGTGGCACAAGACACCCGAGTCATTGATTCCAGACTTGCTAGCGAAGGCGACCAAGTTAGACGCCGACGAGAATGTGGCACATGTAAAGAAAGATTTACTACTTATGAAGTAGCAGAACTGAGCTTACCAAAAATCATCAAGCGAGATGGTGCCCGGCAAAATTTTGATGAGGCTAAGCTACGCTCTGGAATGCATCGCGCTTTGGAAAAACGCCCCGTCAAAAGTGAAGATATTGAAGCAGCCGTCAGCCGAATAAAAAAGCAAATGACCGCAAAAGGTGACAGAGAAGTGCCAGCCGGCGAACTAGGCGAGTGGGTCATGAAAGAACTCAGCGTACTTGACCATGTCGCTTATATCCGTTTTGCCTCGGTTTATCGTAGCTTTCAAGATGTGAATGAGTTCACCGAAACAATTGAAAACCTGCAAAAGAATCATGCCCCGTAAAGATGAAGTTTTTATGGCAAGAGCCTTGCAATTGGCCGAAAAAGGATATTACACAACGGATCCTAACCCTAATGTTGGCTGTGTTTTAGTCAAAAATGATAAAATTGTAGCAGAAGGCTGGCACATCAGTGCAGGTTCTGCCCATGCCGAAATTAATGCGCTCAACAAAATTAACAGCGCGAAGGATATGACAGCATATGTCACATTAGAACCCTGTAGCCATACCGGAAAAACAGGCCCATGCTGTGATGCATTAATTGCTGCTGGTATTAAACGAGTGGTGGTTGCTATGCAAGACCCTAATCCATTAGTTGCAGGCCAAGGCATTAAAAGAATGCAGGATGCTGGGATAGAGGTCGTTTGTAATATATTATCCGAAGATTCATTTGCTTTAAATAAAGGCTATATTCAACGAATGCAGACAGGGCTACCTTTTTTACTTAGTAAAATGGCAATGAGTCTGGATGGTCGAACAGCCATGGCATCAGGTGAAAGCAAGTGGATTACTTCAGCTAATGCCAGAGCAGACGTGCAACAATTAAGAGCAAAAAGCTCTGCTATCTTGACCGGGATCAATACTGTTCTAGCAGATGATCCTAGCTTAAATGTCAGACTGGAAGAACCGATAAAACAACCTGTTAGAGTAATACTTGACTCAACACTGCAGATGCCTTTGAAGGCGAAAATGCTCGCTTTGCCTGGCGAAACCTGGGTGTTAAGCTGTAGTAGCGATAAGCAGAAAATTAAACAACTTGAAAATGCCGGTGCGAAAGTTTTTCAATTGCCTGACAAAGGCAGTCAAATAGATCTAAATGCTGTTCTCGTTTTTTTAGGACAACAACAAATGAATACAGTGCTAATTGAAGCTGGTGCCATTCTAAATGGTGCTTTTTTGACTGAAAAACTAGTAAATGAATGGTGGCTTTATATGGCACCTTGTATCCTTGGTGATAAAGGGCGTGGTTTATTTCATTTACCTCAGGTGCAAAATATGGATGATAAAAAACAGCTCAAAATTAGCTCTGTCAGACAAATAGGACCAGACTTAAGATTAGTTTTTAATACAAATAATTGATATGTTTACAGGAATTATTTTAGCCATAGGTAAAATAGCGGCTATAAAACAACAAGGTGGCGATTTCCACTTTAAAATAGACACGGGTAAACTAGCCCTTGATGATATCGTTTTAGGCGATAGTATAGCTGTTGATGGCGTGTGTTTAACCGCTATAGAAATAGGATCCGATTTTTTTTGCGCAGATGTTTCTAATGAAACCATCTCCAGAACCACTTTAAAATCTGCGAGGATAGGAACTACCGTCAATCTGGAGCTAGCTTTAACACCGACTACTCGATTAGGCGGTCATATTGTCAGTGGCCATGTTGACGGACTTGCTACCGTTCTTACAAAAGACCCCGATGGGCGATCGTTTTGTATTAAATTTAAAGCACCCGATAATTTAGCGAAATATATTGCCGAAAAAGGTTCTATTTGTATTAATGGCGTTAGCTTAACGGTAAATACAGTTGAAGGAGCAGTGTTTTGCGTCAATATAGTCCCACATACTTTGCAGGAAACAACATTAGGTACAATGCTAACAAGCTCAGAGGTTAATTTGGAAGTTGATTTGCTGGCAAGATATATGGAAAGATTGATACAAGGGGATACTGCTGCGAAATCAACAGGAAAAATAACTGAAGAATTGTTACAAAATAGTGGGTTTTTTACTTAATGAATACAACTGAAGAAATTATAGAGGATTTACGCCAGGGCAAAATGGTCATCATCATGGATGATGAAGATCGTGAGAATGAAGGTGATTTAGTCATGGTGGCTTCATTTACTCAGGCGCAAGATATTAACTTTATGGCAAAGTATGGCCGAGGCTTGATTTGTTTGACACTGACACCTGAAAGATGCCAACAACTCAGGCTACCCTTGATGGTCAATGAGAATAAAACAGCACATTCTACTAATTTTACTGTATCAATTGAAGCAGCTCAAGGTGTCACAACAGGCATATCCGCAGCAGACAGAGCATTAACAGTACAAGCAGCTGTGGCTAAAAATGCTAGCGCAGATAATTTGATTCAACCTGGGCATATTTTTCCGCTTATGGCTAAAACGGGAGGCGTTCTTAATCGTGCTGGCCATACTGAAGCAGGTTGTGACCTGGCAAGGCTGGCCGGTTCTGAAGCCGCAGCAGTTATCGTTGAGATTTTAAATGAAGATGGCACCATGGCAAGGCGCACAGATCTTGAAAAATTTGCCAAGCACCATCATCTTAAAATAGGAACCATTGCTGACTTAATTCAATATAGAATCCAGCATGAAAATACTCTGGATCGTATTAGTGAATGTTATTATCCAACCGAATATGGTGATTTTAGATTATATGCTTATCAGGATAGAAATGATGACAATGTACACCTTGCCCTGGTTATGGGAGATGTAGCAGACGACACCCCTATTCTTGTACGTGTTCATGCGCGTAATTTACTAGATGATTTATTTTCGTCAAAACGCACAGATTGTTCCATCACTATTAATGCAGCCTTGAAAAAAATTCAAGTTGCAGGACGCGGTGTTTTGGTTATTATTCGGCAAAGTGAAGACAATAAATCACTGGTTGAACATATTCATCAATATCAATTGCAAGACAATGGCGTTATGGCAACTGCATCAAATTCAGAAAATAAAATAGACTGGCGAAATACGGGTACAGGTGCCAGAATTTTATCTGATTTAGGTGTGCACAAAATGAAAGTAATGGGTATAGAAAAAAAATATTTTGGACTTTCAGGTTACAATCTGGAAGTGGTTGAACATACTGAATAATTACATTAAAGAGAAAAAGAAAATGTCGGAAGTAAAAGTCATTGAAGGAAATTTTTCCATTCAATCTGGTAAGTTTTGTATTGTAGCATCTCGCTTCAACAATTTTATTGTTGATCAGCTGCAAGGAGGCGCTATTGATACACTAGTGCGCCACGGTGCAAATACAACAGATATTTGCCTGGTTAAAGCACCCGGCGCATTTGAATTACCCATGGTCGTTCAGCGTGTTGCTGCAAGCAAAAAATATGATGCCATTATTGCTTTGGGCGCAGTAATAAGAGGTGGAACACCTCATTTTGAATATGTTGCTGGTGAGTGTGTTAAGGGCATTGCCACAATTTCTTTGCAATATAATATACCGGTTAGTTTTGGCGTACTGACTGTCGATACCATTGAACAAGCCATTGAACGCGCAGGCACTAAAGCGGGTAATAAAGGTGCAGAAGCCGCTTTATCAGCTATAGAAATGGTCAGTTTGTTTAATAATCTGGAAAATTAATGAGTTCGGCAAAAACTAATGCCAGAAAATGTGCTGTTCAGGCACTTTACCAGTGGCAAGTATCAGGGGAAAGCTTAGCCCGAATTGAAATGAATTTTTTAGAAGAAGAACGCCTTAAAGGTGCACATAAAAAATATTTTTCTGAACTATTTTATGGTGTTCCCAAGCAACTCAATGATATAGATGCAGCCCTGAACGATTTTGTCGACAGACCGGTTGAAAAAATAGATCCTGTAGAAAGAGCTATTTTAAGAATTGGTGTCTATGAGCTAATTAATCGCCTGGAAACGCCCTATAAAGTAATTATCAATGAAGGTGTCAACCTGGCCAAATGTTTCGGTGCTGATGGCAGCCACAAATATATCAATAGTATTCTAGATAAAGTCAGCAAAAAAAGGCGTGCGCTTGAAATTAATTCAAAAGTTGCTGATCTATAGGTCTTCGGGTGTCTACTTCAGAATTTAGCCTTATCCAGCAATATTTCACCCAGCCATTAAAAAATTGTTCAGTTAATCAACTGGGGATTGGTGACGATTGTGCTTTAATGACTGTCCCTAAGGGTTATGAACTAGCCATAAGCACAGATACCATGATTGAAGAGGTACATTTTTTTGCCAATGCGGATCCAAGACAATTAGGGCATAAATTGCTGGCTGTTAATCTAAGTGATTTGGCAGCCATGGGGGCAAATCCAGTTTCACTAACGCTTGCCCTGACAATACATAAAATTGATAATCATTGGCTTTCTGAGTTTTCGCAGGGCTTAAAAAAACTGGCGCAACAGTTTTCTGTTGATATTATTGGTGGAGACACTACTTCAGGCGCATTAGCATTAACCATTCAAGCCATGGGACTAGTTCCTCAAGGCCTGGCTTTAAAGCGCTCCGGAGCAAAAGTGGGTGATTTAATTTTTGTTACTGGATGCCTGGGTGATGCAGGGCTAGGCCTAAAAATAGAGCAAGGCTACTTATGTTCCTCCCCTGAACAAGCTTTGCAACAGTTTCACCAACCGCAACCAAAAATTGCCGAAGGCATAGCTATTAGAGAATATGCTAATGCCTGTATTGATTTATCCGATGGCATTGCCTCCGATTTAAAACATATTTTAAAACAAAGCGGCGTCGGTGCCAGATTAGACTGGGAAAAGATTCCCAGGTCAAAGCAAGTAAATGAATACATACTAGAAACTGATGATTGGTCACTACCCCTGGTAGCAGGTGAAGATTATCAATTATGTTTTACCGTGAGCCCGGATAAGATAGACTTAATCCAGATAGAATGTACTCAAGTGGGAACAATAGAAGCTGAACAAGGTTTAAGAATACAGCGTTCTGGCATTATTAATAATTTAGAGGTAAAAGGTTTTGAGCATTTTCGTTAATTCTGAATACGGCAAAAACAAGCTAACTATTGCTGATATTATGAAAAATCCGGTATTATTTTTAGCCTTTGGTTTCGGCTCTGGTCTAATAAAAAAAATGCCCGGTACCATGGGTACTTTGGCCGCTATTCCTGTTTATTTGCTTTTTGTACAAGCTGATTTTTGGCTATTTAGTCTGCTAATTATTTTGCTCACCCTATCAGGTATATGGATTTGTGAATCCGCAGCCAAACAGTTAGGTGAGCATGACTTTGGCGGCATTGTCTGGGATGAAATAGCAGGTCTTTTGATTACCTTATGGTGGGTTCCTTTTTCATGGTACGCCGTTTTTCTGGGTTTTGTTTTATTCAGGTTTTTCGATATTCTCAAACCCTGGCCTATTCGCTGGATAGACCAGAAAGTTGATGGCGGCCTGGGTATTATGCTGGATGATATCCTTGCAGGGATTTTTTCTGCAGGCTTATTGATATTTATTATTTAATAATAGAAAAAACTATCACCCAGTACTCTATCTCACCAATAGAAGGCCAGAAATATATTTTATCAATAAAAAACAGATTTACTCATGAAAGTTTCATTTGAAATAGTTCCAAGAACCCAACAGGCATTTGATGAACAATACCGCTTTGCCTCAAATTTAGGTGACTCCATCGATATGATTAATGTTCCAGATATCCAGCGTTTTGATATTCGAAGCTGGAATACCGGAAAAGAAATTGATCGTAATAAACATGAATTCATTCCACATTTTAGAGCAACAGATTTTTCTTTGGAATCCGGGGATATTTTTAAAATAATTGAAGAGAAAGAATTAAACCACATACTCTTAGTATCTGGTGACCCACCGGAAGGAATGCGTAAAGTACATAATACCAGTGTGCTGGATTTAATTACTGCTGTTAATAAAAAATTTCCAGATCTAGTAATACATGCAGGTTTTGACCCTCATAGAAGTGGGCTCCAGGAAGAGTGTGATTATGTATTTAGAAAAGTGGATGCAGGTGCCAATAGCTTTTTTTCTCAGCCTTTTTATGATACTCGTTTAATAGAAATTTATGCCGAACATTTGCGAGAACTTGATATTTTTATAGGCTTAAGCCCAATTACCACAGTTTCTTCCAAAAACTATTGGGAAGTAAAAAATAAAGTGAAGTTTCCGATGGCTTTTAAGCCGGAGCTTGACTGGAATATTGATTTTTCAAATCAGGTCATCAAAATGGCAGATAAGATGAATTTCAATATTTACTTTATGCCAATAAAAATTGATCTACAGGCTTTTTTTGGAGGAATTAATTTACCCTAAGAATAAATCAGGCGGTAAGACTTATAAATTCTGAGTTATAAGTCTTACCGTCTAAAACATGGCTGAGTACAGAAAACCCTGCCACATTAAATGTAATAATATCTATTTTAATTACGCAATCCAGCTAATGAAGCAAATTTCGCTTTAGCTGCTTTTAAAGCCTCATCACCCGCAGACATTTCGCCTTTTCTAACAGCTGATCTAGCTTTTTTCAACAAGCCATTAGCTCTGCCACGCGCGATATCAACTTGATCATTTTCGTTGATTTCTTTACTTAGATCTTTGGCTTGTTTAATGTGTTTCAAAATTGTTGCGGTATCATGTTCTTGTTCGATAGCATCAATAGCCATGCCGATATGCTCATCAATCATTGAAACGGCCTGTCCAAAAGACACACAAGTTCTACCATCTTCACAAGCTACTGCCGTAGTAGAAAAAGATCCTAAAGAAAGTGCAAGTGATGCAGCGACAAGAACGCTTTTTAATAATTTCATATGTAACCTCATTATAGTTATTTTATGGAACGAATAGCAAAACAGGAGCTATAAGCTAGTTAGGATTCTAGCATAGTCTGGATGTATATTGCATTAACAAAATAAATACATTAAAAATACCATGGGAATAAGCTTTGCTTAATCATCCTCTCTTTTTACCGTGATTTTAATTTCAGAATTGGAACACACTACTTCAAACCAAATGGGTGAGCAACAAACGGAGCAGTCTTCAAAATACTGCTGCTCTTCAACAGAGCCATCAATCAGAATATCAATATTTTCGCCACAATAAGGACAAATAATACTGCATTCATCCACTAAATTTTCCTAAGTAAATAGTCAAGCCAAGCCAAAGGTAACAGACGTTTGAAACAAGCAAATAAATACGTCGGAAAAGTCACATAGTAGCGTATTTTAGGGCTTTCAGACTCTACTGCATGAATGACTTTTTTAGCGACTGCTGTTGCAGCTAGAGTAAAAGGCACCGCAGACCCTTCTTTTTGCAAACGTTGTTCCATCTCATTATAAGCATCTAAATGAACACTGGATGCTTTGTTAATATTCGCTTTATATAAAGCAAAAGCATTTTTTCTAAAATCACTTTCAATCGGGCCTGGTTCTACCAGAGAAAGTTTTATATTGCTTCCATGAAGCTCCAGCCGTAAAGTATCCACCAATCCTTCCAGGGCAAATTTGCTAGCATTATATGCGCCTCTATACCGCATAGCGACAAGGCCTAAAATAGAACTATTATATATAATTCGGCCATATCCCTGCTCTCGCATAATAGGAATAATTAAATTGGTCAATTCATGTGTTCCAAAAAAATTAGTTTCAAACTGATTTCTTAAAACATCCCGACTTAAATCTTCAACTGCACCCGGCTGACCAAATGCTCCATTATTAAATAAGCAGTCTATTCTGCCATGGCACAACTGGAAAAGTTGTTTTACTGCATTTTGAATACTTGCTGAATCTGCCAGATCTAATTGCAAGGTTTCAAAACCTTGTTTTTTTAGCCTTAAAACATCTGTTTCCTGTCTAGCCGAACAGATGACTTTATGTCCTCTTTTTTTTAATTCAACAGCTGTTGTATAACCGATGCCTGATGAACAACCGGTAATAAAAATGGTTTTTTCTATAGCCATTATCGGACAAGTTCAGTCTCATTAAAACTGAAAGTTTTTGCACTACTACAATCAATTGAAAAAATCAGTGAGTCCATTGTGCTTTCCATACTTAATTGACTGGAATCTACACGTTTACATTCACCTGTTTCTAATGCTTTTTGAGCAGCTATGCGCCTAAATTTTTCAATCTCTGGCAATCGCGCTTGAAATGGTGTCACCATACCTGTTGATTGTTCAGGTAAATAAGGAGGAATAGCAAAGGCAGAGAACTGGTCAGGATTGTTTTCAATCAATAATTGATTGATAGCACTTTGCTCTTGGGTACGTTTTATCCGAACCTTTTCTAGTTCACTTTGTTTTTCTAATTCAGCGGTTAATTGCTGTTTTAATGCTTCTTTACTTTTCTCTTTCTTTTTTGCCTTGATTAAGCCCATCAAGCCTCTTTTTTTAACTTTAAATTCAGGCACAATATCTTCATCCGCACAAGGTGCTGATTGATAGCTAGTATCGCCTAGCCCATCAGTACATTTAAAAACCGCAGCAATTGTACTGGATGATAAAACGGTAATACCCGCCAAAATCAATACTCGTAACAATTTCATAATCACCTCATATTACTGAATAATAATATCTATCAAGCTTGTTCGTCTTGTAAAACTGATTCTTCCTGATAGTTTTGACTAACCATTACAAATAAGATAGCAGTTATCAGCATTAATATTGTAAAAAAACAAAAATAATCTGAACCTACTAGTTTACTACTCCCATCAGCATTGACAATAAAAAAATTGACAAAACTGGTAAATAAATTTCCTATTGCTATAGACATAAAGAATAAAGCCATCACAAATGACTTCAAGCTTTTAGGTGCTTGCCTGTAGGAAAATTCCAGGCAGGTAATAGAAACCATGACTTCAGCAGCTGTCAATAAGACATAAGCTAGAATTTGCCAGCTTATATGTGGTACCAGCCCCTGGTCAATTTGCATTTGAATCCAGGAAGGAATAGCAAATGCAAGGGTAGTCATAAACAAACCGATAGAAATTTTTTTTAGCGAGCTTAAGACAATAATTTTATTTAAAAAAGGATAAATAATATAAGTAAATAAAGGTACTAAAAGCATAATCAGCAAAGGGTTTGCTGCCTGTATCTGAGAAGGTAAAATCTCAACACCTAAAATAACCCTATCCATTTTCTGCGCCTGTAACACCCATGACGAACCCGTTTGTTCAAATAATGCCCAAAAAACAGCTATAAAAACATAAATAGTGCTTAGTTTTAATAGTATTTTAATATTATCAAAAGTCAAACACTCGCTTATAAAAGCCTTGCCTGCAGGCGGAATATGAACGAAACGATAGCGTCCACTCCAAAAAATAAGGGTTGCTGCTAGCATTAAAATCCCCGGAATGGCAAAAGCCACAGCCGCCCCATACTGGACCAATAACCAGGGAATTATCAACATGGCGGCAAAAGCACCTAAATTGATAGCAAAATAAAACCAGCCAAACACCTTGCTCAGCAAATGCTGATTACTTTGTCCAAATTGATCTCCTAGATGAGCTGTAACACAGGGTTTAATACCCCCTGCACCTATGCTAATCAACCCCAGTCCTATTAATAGGCCAGTACGGGTATCATCAAGTGCCAAGGTGAAGTGTCCAAGACAGTAAAATAAAGATACAAATAGAATTGTGCGATATTTACCAATAAAACCATCCGCCAATAAAGCACCGAAAATAGGCATGAAATAGACTGCTGAAACAAATAAATGATAATAGCCCTGCGCTTCATTTTCACTCATTACATCCAATGCACCGGCTGAGTTCATTAGATACTGAGTCATAAAAACAACTAAAATAGCACGCATTCCATAGTAACTAAATCTTTCTGCTGCTTCATTAACCACAATAAAAATAATACCCGATGGTATTGAGCGGCTAGGTAGTGGGGCTGTTTTATATTCAGACATTATTGAAACTTACAAATTTGTATTGAATTCACTAAAATAGGGAACTTTACACTACATCTATCGTCAGATGGACTTAATTTTAATAAAGGAAATAACAGACACATGACTGCAGCAAGTGTTAGTAGCTCCCAGGCTTCTTTTCAACAACTAAAATCGTATATTAATGAGCATATCATTGGTCAGGAGGGTTTAGTTGATAGAATGTTGATCGCCTTACTGGCTGATGGACATATATTAGTAGAAGGCGCACCTGGCCTGGCTAAAACACGAGCAATCAATGTATTAAGCAAAGGCATAGAAGCAGATTTTCATCGTGTACAGTTTACCCCGGATTTATTACCTGCTGATTTAACCGGAACGGAAATTTATCGCCCCCAACAGGGAACCTTTGAATTTCAAAAAGGGCCTTTATTTCATAACCTGGTACTCGCTGACGAAATCAACCGTTCGCCGGCTAAAGTACAGGCCGCTTTGCTGGAAGCCATGGCAGAAAGGCAAATAACCGTGGGTAGCATGACCTACCCCTTACCCGAATTATTCATGGTCATGGCAACCCAGAACCCGATTGAACAAGAAGGCACTTATCCCTTGCCCGAAGCGCAACTGGATCGGTTTTTATTACATATAAAAATTGATTATCCGGAAGCTGAACATGAAAAAAACATATTACATTTAGCTCGCCGCGAAGCCAAAGGTGAAAAACAAACATTAGCTGAAAATTTTCAGCCCATAAGCCAGCAAACAGTATTGGATGCTCGCCAGGAAGTACTGGATATATACATGGCCGATGCACTTGAAAATTATTTATTACAAATTATTTTAGCCACTCGTAATCCAGCCGCTTATGGCAAGGATTTAGCAGGATGGTTACAATTTGGTGCCAGCCCAAGAGCCAGTATTGGCCTCGACCGTTGTGCCAGAGCCAAGGCCTGGCTACAACAGAGGGATTTTGTAGGGCCTGAAGACATACAGGAAATGGCCTTTGATATTTTAAGTCATCGCTTAATTCTGTCTTATGAAGCAGAAGCAGAGGGCATTACCACTGAACATTTTATTAATGAATTAATTTCCAGAATAGCTGTGCCTTAAAATGAATGCTGAAAGCGAACTGGTTTCAGTCAAGTTAAAGAACTTGATAAATCTGGCAAAACCCGCCGCATCACTTAATCTGCACCAATCCACGATTCGTTCTAAACAAAGCGGTGGCTTTATTTCACCTTTTAAAGGACGAGGCATGGAATTTGATGAATCCAGATTGTATCAAGCCGGTGACGATATACGCAGTATTGATTGGCGAGTGACTGCTCGCACAGGAAAAACCCACACCAAAATATTTCGCGAAGAAAGAGAACGCCCAGTATTTATTTCTGTAGATCACCGTCCTTCTATGTTTTTTGCTACGCGCGGGGTTTTTAAATCGGTACAGGCTGCCAAAATCGCAGCTTTATTAGCCTGGAAAGCTCAGTTTCAGGGAGACCGACTAGGAGGGCAGTTATTAACAGAATTTTATTGCCAGGAATTAAAACCGCAAAATGGAAAACATGCTGTTTTGCGTTTTTTCAATACCTTAGTTAAGCAGGGTAAAAAATCAAACAAACGATTTACGCTCAACGATGCCATTGCTCGATTAATTCAGCATGCACGCCCAGGCAGTCTGGTTTACATTATTAGTGATTTTCGTGGTTTCAATGATAAAACAGACAATCATTTGGCTAAATTATCGCGCCATTGTGAAGTGATTTTAATTCATATTTATGATCCACTGGAAAAACAATTACCAAAAAAAGGACGCTATCGCTTTACTGATGGAGATCAAGATACTGTGATTGATTCAGCTGATTCAAGCCGTATAGATCAGTACCAGCAACGCTATCTTGACCGTCTTAATCAGCTACAGCGAGTCATCAAGAAAAACGGTATCGGCATAATACATTGCAGTACCGCCGAAAACCCTATTGAGGTCTTGCGATAATGCCAACACAGCAACTTCAGTTAAGAGATATACATCTGCCAGAAAGTATTGGCTGGTGGCCGCCTGCAATGGGTTGGTGGATACTGGCTTTTTTACTGCCCTTACTTGGTTTTTTAATGTTCTGGCTTTATAAACGTATTAGCCGCAAAACTGCGATCAAAACGGCTAAAAAATTATTAAGCAAGATAAAACAAGATAGCTCATCGAATAATATGGATAAATTGATTGCTTTATCCGAGCTGCTAAGAAGGGTTGCCATTAGCATTTATCCCAGAAAACAAGTAGCCAGCCTGACTGGGCAGGCCTGGCTGGATTTTCTTGACAGCTCAGTCATAGGCGCACCTTATTCCAAAACACCGGGTACTTTATTAGCTCACGGTCATTATCAAAAATCAGCACCGACAGATATTGAAATCATGCAATTAATAAAAATTTGTGAAAACTGGTTAAACTCTCAAAAATACCACAAAAAATGATCCACTTTGAATGGCCTTGGTTATTATTGACACTCCCTGTCCCTTTTTTTATACGTTGGTGGGTGCCGGCAGACAAGCCTGTCGATCAAGCAGCCTTAAAAGTCCCATTTATTGAAGACTTTATCCTGGGCGAAACGCAAGCCATTTCGCAAAATAAACAATGGCCTTTATTATTAGCCATGCTGGCCTGGGTTTTTTTGGTACTCGCCTGTATGCGACCACAATGGTTGGGTGATCCAATAGAACAAGCCATCAGTGGTAGAGATTTAATGCTGG
>CAZNGU010000002.1:0-16240 GCA_964572325.1 uncultured Methylomarinum sp. | reverse complement strand
GTTTGTATATGGTAAGTATGACTGATGGGTGTATATTTATTTTTCATGTAAGTATGTTAAGGGTGTATAAATACTATAATAATGTAAGTATGTTATATAGGTGTATACTTATTTTACTTTGATTTATAGATATTTTATTTTTTATTGAATAAATTATTAATTATTTTAAAATTTTGCGCTGTTTATGTGGAATATTCTATATGATGCTTGTATATGTATTTATTTTGTTTTATTGCTGCTATGTATAATTAAGGCTAATTTTTTGTAATGTTGGTGGTGTATGTTCTGGCTGGTGTCGATGGTAAATATTTTACCATCCTATATACATGGCGTTGGTGACAAGGTTATTTTATTGGGTAAATAAGACATGTAAATGGTGATTGTGTTGCCCTGGCTTTGCCTGGCGGATCCATTGCGGTTTTTTATGGTTATTGGGCGTGTGGTGGTCGTTTTTTTTGGTTTTTTGAAAAAATCAGTACAGGGTAACCTTGTTTTAAAGGTTACCCTGTCCCTTATCCCTTTAGTATAGTAGTGTGTAGCGATTACTTTATGGTGAACAGGGTAACCTCAGGGTAACCTTGTTTTAAAGGTTACCCTGTATCTTAGACCATGATACTAAAGGGCTACGGGGTGTTTTATAGGTAAAACAGGGTAACCTTAATCCATTTCCCTATTAGGAGCTTTCAATGTGGAGCTTTTGCATAATGCGATTTATTGCAATAGTTCCACATTTGTTCCAAAGTCTTTAAAAGTGTAAAAAGGTTACCCTGAGTTACCCTGTCTCTATTTTTAAGCATTTAATTCAATCACTTGCCTAATTTTTTGGCTGGTTAGAGGTTACCCTGAGGTTACCCTGAGGTTACCCTGAGGTTACCCTGTTTTGAAAAGGTTACCCTGTTTTTTTAATAAATGTAAAATATAACACCTCCCACAAAAGCCCCTGAGATATTTATTTTTTTGTTAGATGTTACCCTGTTTTATATCCAGTTGTTTAGATAAGTAACCTTATCCCATTGGTGTCAATGCTTAACGGGGTTGTGTGTATTTTTTGAAAGGTTACCCTGTTTTTGAAAGGTTACCCTGTTTTGTTTTTTTCGTATATTTTAGGCAAAAAAAAGGAGCTGAATATCCAGCCCCTTTTATTATGTTTTTGTTAGCTATTTTAGTAGTTCTTAGCCAAAAATAAGCGGGGATTATGCTCTGATTTTGGCGCGTTAAATCATGAGAATTTATCAGTACGTCATCTATTACTTTTTTTGGACAGTTGGGGGTTTTTTTTCCTAAAATATGAAAAGTCGGTTTTTTCCTACTGAGAATATTTGTTTCTTATGGGGATTTTTAGCAAATAATTTTTTGGGTGTTTTTTTCGGTTTTTCTTCTGAAATGGTGTTTTTTTTGGAAAATAGGGCAAAAGTAAACGGGGTAAACGTACCGTGTTTGCTATACCCGTTTACCCCGTTTAGTAGTAGATAAATAAATGGCTGTAGGCAAACGCTAAGGTAAACGCTAAGATAAGACGGCGTTTACTACCGCAGAATACAAGGGCTAGGCTTCTTTTTGGCTGGTTATTTCTTGTATTCCTTCGTGCTTCATTATTATGTTTTTTAAATCGCTTTCTTGACCTATTTCGTATCCCCTAGATTGTCCTTTTTTGGTTGCTGGTTACCCTGTTTTTGAAAGGTTACCCTGTTTTGTTTTTTTCGTATATTTTAGGCAAAAAAAAGGAGCTGAATATCCAGCCCCTTTTGTTATGTTTTTGTTAGCTATTTTAGTAGTTCTTAGCCATAAGCTTTGGTGGCATATCAAAAACTTTTTTACCATCAGATTTACGTGATTTTTTCCCCGTTATTTTTTCAACAATCCTAGAAATTTTCATTACGTCCCCTCTCTTGGGGTTGGTATACCCAAGGTCTTGAAGTATGTCTGATGCACTCAAGGTAGTTGATAGGTAGCGTGAGTTACCAAAAAAATCAAACCTATTTAATAATAGCTCTTCTAGTGGTTCGGGTGCTTCATATTCTCTGTTGTCATTGTTTAGTTGGGCTTCCTCCTCAGGTGTTAGCCACCACTTCATGCCGCCCTTATAGTGCATGTATGCCTCTGCCCAAACCTGTTGCATATCAAAGTCATGTAAATAGTCGATACCTGTAGGTTCAATAACCCAGTAACGCCTGTTTCCTGTCGCATCCATTAGAAACTCCCTATCATTCACGCTTCCAAAAAATACGGTTCTTCTTGGGTAGTTTGAATCATCGCGCCCGTAAGGTTTTCTTAGTTTATCGGTGGGGCGGGTAACAAAAGCTTTTAGTGCTGACAGATCGGATTTTCTGAATGTACTATCTATTTCACCCAGCTCTACAAGCCAGTGACTAATTGCTGTTCGCACCGAATCTTTATTGTTAGGATCAAGTAAAAATCCATCAAGGGCAAGTTCTGAGCCCTCAGGAACAAGCCTTTTAAACCAGGATGTTTTTCCCATGCCCTGCGCCCCTGTAAAAATAAGTATTCCGTGGGCTTCATGCTTCTTTTTACCACCTTTAACTCCATTTTCTGCCATTGCTATGGCTGATAACATCCACCTCGATATTAACACCCATGCCATATTAGATTTTTCTTCCTCTGTTTGTATGGTGTTGAATATAAAATCTTCCCAGCGGTGGGTACCATCCCAAGCTTTTGAGGTTATCCAGTCAATAACAGGGTTTACATGGTTTATTTCTGCTTCCAGGTTAAGGTAGTCATCAACCAAGCTTGAGGGGAATTTGTTCCGCATTGATGTACTAAGGATATGCGCCCTTACTGAGGTCTTGCCGTTGTCCGCGCTAAAAGAATGATGAGGTATAGATACATCAACATCTTTTTTTATAACATCGTAGCGGCAAATTATTCCGTACTGCTTAAGCATCCAGGTGAAATTTTCGTATACATTTAGTGGCGCGCCTTTTTCTGTGGTCTCAGGGAAAATATAAAGAGAGTCAGTTAGTTTTAAGGCTTCTTCTTGGTTGGTTTTTTCTGTATCACCTGGTGTACTTTTGCTTGCTTCTAAAGCTTGGGTAAAGGGTGTTTTTCCTAGCTTGTTCAACACGTCCAGCCAGTCCACGCCCTTTTCATTTTCTTGGCGTGGCATGGGTGGCATAAAGATAAATGTGTTTATATTATCTTTTTTTAGTTTTTCATAAAGCTGCGTAGCGTATTTTTTACCCGCTCCGCTTTGGTCTTTGTCTGCGAATATATAAACAGTTTCAACACTCTTAGGAATTATCATTTTAGATAATAATATTCCTGTTGTGGCTGACCATGTAGGAACTCCCGTGGCAAGCTGCACAGCTAAGCCGTTTTCAATCCCTTCAGTGATCGCAAGCTCTGTTTTTGGCTCCCCAAGGTGAACCGCGCCACCACTACACGCGCCGCGCTGTATTGCTAACATCATTTTAGGGGTTTTTACGTCTGCCTTTTCGCCTTCGTTGGTAAGATAATGGCGTTGAATTCCTACTATTTCGCCATCTTTTAAAATCTCACCAATAAGCCCGGGGTAAACACCATTAACCACCCGTTCCTTCCCTGCGCCTTCGCTGTATTCAATGCCTGAATGACTACGCAGTGATTTCGGTAGGGGTAAAGCCTCAGATAACCCGCGCTTTTCAAGGTATTTTTCAACTGGTTCGCTTATTTCTTCGGCTGAACGCTTCCATATTTTTATTGGAATAGTATTTTTTTTAATTTCGGGATTTTTATTGGGAGCTGGTGGCGTGGGTGGCGCGCTGATCGCTGGTGTTGATGTGGTATGTTTAGTTTTTGGGCTTCCAAGTTGATTATAAACCGCCTCTAAAGCCTGTCTAAAATTCCACCCATTCGACCACATAAGCACCTGAAAACCATTACCCAATTTCTCGCCCGTATTGCTGAAGGCGTGCCCATCTGTTGAACTACTATCCTCGAACCTGAACCCATCAACCGAACCCGTACCAATCGGGCAAGGGACGTGCTTTCCTATAGCCTCTGCTGCCTGACTGAATCGGCCATCTATACCAGTAATAATATTTATCCAGTTGCCGCGCGCCATGCTTCTTATTTCATCGGCGTTAATTGATGCGCTCATATCATCACCTCGTCATCATGTATTACAAGGCATTTGATAAGGCCATCCATTTTCCTAACAAGTATTCTTTGTGATAAATATTTAAGGAGCGATACGGCTTTTTGTAATTTATAAATACGCTTTTTATCAGTATTTGGGGTTTTGATAAGTTCTTCTAAAACAAAAATAAAAACTTTGATTGGGTCAAGGCAATCATCTATAGCCGCGCTGATCTCTTGCCGCTCTATTGCGTGGGTTTCATGGTTTAGTGCTTCCAGTTTTTTATTGAATTCAGGCGTAAATATAACGTGATTTGATATATTAATAGTATTAAGAATAATATAGTCTGAAGCATCAAATTCTTGGCGGGTTGTGTCTGCGTCTATGTTGCTAATGTTCAATGTGTACTCGCTTGGGGAGCGCGAATAATCTACAAATAGGATATAATGTTCACTGAGTGTATGTTTTATAGTGTTTTTGTAGATCATAAGAAAGCCCCTTTTAACATGGTTAATGGGGGTTTTTTTATGCTCTAAAAGCAGCGTCTATTTTATCGGGTGCCCAGCCTATAAATCTCGGGCTAATCCTTGTCGGCTCTGGAATGGTTCCAGCTTTTATACCTCGATAGAGTGCTGACTGGCTTATTTTGTACATCCTGATTACATCAGCAGGTCTCAAAAATTTAAGCTCTTGCGTGGGTGTGTCTTGGTGGTCTGTAGTCATTTTTTTATCCATATAGGTAGGATTATTAAAAATAACTCGTCAATGATGGCGGGTATCACAGGACGTAATAAAAAAATTACCTGGTGGTAAATTTTCTAAACAATTTGTTTATGTATCAAACAAACTCGGTACCGCGAGGTATTGCTGTTTTGTATTGCTAGCTACTTAATAACAAGGAAAATTTGTAACGAAGCTAGCAAAATGCTAAAAAATGTAGCAAAATAATACTTAATCATAGCAAAAGCTATGCTTATTAGGGGCTTGGAATTCCTAATAATCCGCTCTTCACTGACGAGTTGGTTATACACTAAAAGGTCGTTTTCAATTGTGGTGATTGATTACGGCCTTTTTTATGCACTCTATTCAGAGAATCTGCATATTACCATAATAAACTAAGGAGCTTTAATAGTTTGGTATAGATTTGTTTTCTTTCTTTGCTTCAATTTCAATCAAAATAGATTGTAAGCCGCGCTCTAAGGCTTCCCTGAACACTTCACTTTTATTAACATCATCGCCTTGCACATCCTTAACGGCTGCCGTTACCTCTTTCAATCGCGTTATTTGTGAAGGCATCATGTTGAAGGTGGCGCGTTTCATTCTTTCTCTTTTTGTTGGGATCATAATATTTTTAATAACAGCGTAAGGAATACCTAATTATACCCTATAAATATATTGTTAAAAGTGGAATACAATAAAGCGCAGCGAGCCTATTGAAACATCAACTTATATACAATTAAAACAGCGCAGTCGAGACCTATAGACACCCAAAAACTCAAAAAAAACGCCATTTTTTTTACCCGTAAAATGCGGAAACTCTCACAGTACCTTTTTTTATCGCCGCCAGAAAAGTCAATACATGTTTGTTTTACACTATCTTGCTCTGCAATTTCTACCGCATTAAGTCGAATCACATACTAAAATTAAAACCATAACTCATTGAAAACAAATAAAAACAAATTTTAATTATCGAAAATAGATAATATTTATTGAAAAGCAATAAAAGATAAGTATAATAGACCTCGAAGTTTAAGAAATCCTAAAAAATAAATTAATAGGTAAATATCATGGAAATCAAAACGGGCAAAGATGTCAAAGTATTACGATCTAAAATGGGGCTGACTCAAGAGCAGTTCGGAAAAAAACTGGGTAAGAATAAGGATTCTATATCTCGCTTAGAGAATAGTGATACGCTAAACGAGACTACCCGACTAGCGGTTGAAGCTCTTGCAAATGAGTCTACATTTAGAATGCAAGATCAGAATCGGGTATTAACTGCTGATGATGTAAAAAAAGTCAGCGAAGTTATGGTTTATGTTGTTGCAGGGAATTACAATTCTGGCACATCTTTCTGTAGCTACTTCCCAGCAGACAAAGAAAAGTTAATTAAGGATTTGACTGAGAATAAAAACATGAGTCGATATTCTAACTGGCGTTTCGAAATTAACGGAAAAATTAAGGCAAAAGAAATTCCTGATGATGTTGAAATAGAGGATATAGCTATCATTATTGGTGAGATTGTGCGTTAGTTTTTAGAAAGTTTGTGGAATAACTAAACAACCTCGCTTTAACAAAAGCGAGGTTTCTCTAAAAAATGAAGAATGTAACGCCTGGTGAGAAACTTCGACAAGGTGATAATACTTACCCCCTTTACAAATGTGTTGTATCCAGCGAAAAACCGCGCCTTTATTCGTGTTCACTCTTGGCTATTTAATTCCGATTAATTTAAGGTAAGTTTTTATAGCTGGTCTACTTGCTCCGGCTCCACCCATAGCCTTAGATTTCCCTAGGAAAGTTTGTGTAATTATTGCGTCTTTATCATGTTGTAGGGTTTTTTTAACGAACTCGTGGATTCTTGATACTGCCTTGCCTCTCCCTTCCTCTATCGCCTTATCAAAAACCTTAATCTCTTTTAAAGTTTTCTGCCCTGTTGTGTCGCGATGGGGTTCATCGGTTGTGAATTCTATTTTGGCTGGTTCTGTTTTATCGTCTGATACAACTATCCCCTGATAGCTCAACTGTGTGGCTATATCTTTCTCTGAATGGCCTAGTATAGTTGAGTAGAATACCGCTAAGGACGTTTTCTTGTCATCATGGTATATGGTGCTTGCTCTCTTTGCATACAAGGCGCGTAGGTCTTTAAATGTAAAGTTGTCGCCTAGTAGCAATTTGACCTTTCTGTTTAACCTGCCAGCGGTACCGCCGTTGATTTCTTCGTGCGTTAGGTCGTCAAATTTCTTTTCATAAAAATATATTTCGTTTAATTTTTCTTTTAGCTTTTTATGAGCATTAATTAATCGTTTGGTATCCGTTAAGATTGGGATGATAAAGGGTTCTATATCATCGCGGCTTTTTGTTTTTGCTTGCCCGTCAAATAGAACATGATTCTTTTTTCCCTTTTTAAAACCGCCTGTTTTTAATATTTCAATTGCCCGTCTACCGCTCGCTAGTGCAATAAATATTGTTAGGTCTGCCCAGTGCTCGCTCTTATCCATTTCGTCCAGCATTTGGTCTATGCGCGCCAGGCTAACCACCTTTTGGTCTGTGTGTTTTGTTATCAGTTGTTCTGAGTTCTTTGATTTAACGCGCCTTACTACGTCAATCTTTGGTCTCATCCTATAGTATGCGTGTGGTTCGATTTTTAGCTTGTGTAGGGCTGAATATAAAGACTGGTCTTCATCTATGTATTTGTCTTTTAATTCTGATAGGTTATTTCTGAGGGTTGGCATCTTTGCATCTAATAAAGAAAGGTCATGCTGTTTGAATGATTTTTGTATTCTTTTTATATCCTTACTTGTATTTAGACCTATTTCATTAAGGGCAAGTATTGCATTCCTATAGTCGGTCAAATAACTAACGTAGGTTGATGAGGCAAGCTTAGGTTTTTTCCCTGCCTGCTCTTCTGTCTTGCCTTCTCCTAGGTATCTTTGTTCGTTTGTACATTCGTTTGCTATTGCCGCGTGCCGCTTTCCATATAGGTTTTTCTTATCAATATTATCATCATGTGTAATCTCTTCTATACGTTCTATGAAGTCTGCTATTCTTTTTTTTCTATCAATTGATTGTGAGGTCATGGCTATATCCTTGGTGTTGTTTTTTATTAATGTTTATACACTGGTTAAACATTATACACTAATCGTTGGAGTGTTGCAATAAAAATATACACCCAATAATCATACTTTCAAAACGTACACCCAACATACTTACCAAATTTTGTACACCCTAGCATACTATCACACAAACATACACCCAACCACATACTTTCCCCAGACATACACCCCACACACATACTTACCAAACCATACACCCTCACATACTTTCATGAAAGTATGTGAGGGTGTATGGTTTGGTAAGTATGTGTGTGGGGTGTATGTCTGGGGAAAGTATGTGGTTGGGTGTATGTTTGTGTGATAGTATGCTAGGGTGTACAAAATTTGGTAAGTATGTTGGGTGTACGTTTTGAAAGTATGATTATTGGGTGTATATTTTTATTGCAACACTCCAACGATTAGTGTATAATGTTTAACCAGTGTATAAACATTAATAAAAAACAACACCAAGGATATAGCCATGACCTCACAATCAATTGATAGAAAAAAAAGAATAGCAGACTTCATAGAACGTATAGAAGAGATTACACATGATGATAATATTGATAAGAAAAACCTATATGGAAAGCGGCACGCGGCAATAGCAAACGAATGTACAAACGAACAAAGATACCTAGGAGAAGGCAAGACAGAAGAGCAGGCAGGGAAAAAACCTAAGCTTGCCTCATCAACCTACGTTAGTTATTTGACCGACTATAGGAATGCAATACTTGCCCTTAATGAAATAGGTCTAAATACAAGTAAGGATATAAAAAGAATACAAAAATCATTCAAACAGCATGACCTTTCTTTATTAGATGCAAAGATGCCAACCCTCAGAAATAACCTATCAGAATTAAAAGACAAATACATAGATGAAGACCAGTCTTTATATTCAGCCCTACACAAGCTAAAAATCGAACCACACGCATACTATAGGATGAGACCAAAGATTGACGTAGTAAGGCGCGTTAAATCAAAGAACTCAGAACAACTGATAACAAAACACACAGACCAAAAGGTGGTTAGCCTGGCGCGCATAGACCAAATGCTGGACGAAATGGATAAGAGCGAGCACTGGGCAGACCTAACAATATTTATTGCACTAGCGAGCGGTAGACGGGCAATTGAAATATTAAAAACAGGCGGTTTTAAAAAGGGAAAAAAGAATCATGTTCTATTTGACGGGCAAGCAAAAACAAAAAGCCGCGATGATATAGAACCCTTTATCATCCCAATCTTAACGGATACCAAACGATTAATTAATGCTCATAAAAAGCTAAAAGAAAAATTAAACGAAATATATTTTTATGAAAAGAAATTTGACGACCTAACGCACGAAGAAATCAACGGCGGTACCGCTGGCAGGTTAAACAGAAAGGTCAAATTGCTACTAGGCGACAACTTTACATTTAAAGACCTACGCGCCTTGTATGCAAAGAGAGCAAGCACCATATACCATGATGACAAGAAAACGTCCTTAGCGGTATTCTACTCAACTATACTAGGCCATTCAGAGAAAGATATAGCCACACAGTTGAGCTATCAGGGGATAGTTGTATCAGACGATAAAACAGAACCAGCCAAAATAGAATTCACAACCGATGAACCCCATCGCGACACAACAGGGCAGAAAACTTTAAAAGAGATTAAGGTTTTTGATAAGGCGATAGAGGAAGGGAGAGGCAAGGCAGTATCAAGAATCCACGAGTTCGTTAAAAAAACCCTACAACATGATAAAGACGCAATAATTACACAAACTTTCCTAGGGAAATCTAAGGCTATGGGTGGAGCCGGAGCAAGTAGACCAGCTATAAAAACTTACCTTAAATTAATCGGAATTAAATAGCCAAGAGTGAACACGAATAAAGGCGCGGTTTTTCGCTGGATACAACACATTTGTAAAGGGGGTAAGTATTATCACCTTGTCGAAGTTTCTCACCAGGCGTTACATTCTTCATTTTTTAGAGAAACCTCGCTTTTGTTAAAGCGAGGTTGTTTAGTTATTCCACAAACTTTCTAAAAACTAACGCACAATCTCACCAATAATGATAGCTATATCCTCTATTTCAACATCATCAGGAATTTCTTTTGCCTTAATTTTTCCGTTAATTTCGAAACGCCAGTTAGAATATCGACTCATGTTTTTATTCTCAGTCAAATCCTTAATTAACTTTTCTTTGTCTGCTGGGAAGTAGCTACAGAAAGATGTGCCAGAATTGTAATTCCCTGCAACAACATAAACCATAACTTCGCTGACTTTTTTTACATCATCAGCAGTTAATACCCGATTCTGATCTTGCATTCTAAATGTAGACTCATTTGCAAGAGCTTCAACCGCTAGTCGGGTAGTCTCGTTTAGCGTATCACTATTCTCTAAGCGAGATATAGAATCCTTATTCTTACCCAGTTTTTTTCCGAACTGCTCTTGAGTCAGCCCCATTTTAGATCGTAATACTTTGACATCTTTGCCCGTTTTGATTTCCATGATATTTACCTATTAATTTATTTTTTAGGATTTCTTAAACTTCGAGGTCTATTATACTTATCTTTTATTGCTTTTCAATAAATATTATCTATTTTCGATAATTAAAATTTGTTTTTATTTGTTTTCAATGAGTTATGGTTTTAATTTTAGTATGTGATTCGACTTAATGCGGTAGAAATTGCAGAGCAAGATAGTGTAAAACAAACATGTATTGACTTTTCTGGCGGCGATAAAAAAAGGTACTGTGAGAGTTTCCGCATTTTACGGGTAAAAAAAATGGCGTTTTTTTTGAGTTTTTGGGTGTCTATAGGTCTCGACTGCGCTGTTTTAATTGTATATAAGTTGATGTTTCAATAGGCTCGCTGCGCTTTATTGTATTCCACTTTTAACAATATATTTATAGGGTATAATTAGGTATTCCTTACGCTGTTATTAAAAATATTATGATCCCAACAAAAAGAGAAAGAATGAAACGCGCCACCTTCAACATGATGCCTTCACAAATAACGCGATTGAAAGAGGTAACGGCAGCCGTTAAGGATGTGCAAGGCGATGATGTTAATAAAAGTGAAGTGTTCAGGGAAGCCTTAGAGCGCGGCTTACAATCTATTTTGATTGAAATTGAAGCAAAGAAAGAAAACAAATCTATACCAAACTATTAAAGCTCCTTAGTTTATTATGGTAATATGCAGATTCTCTGAATAGAGTGCATAAAAAAGGCCGTAATCAATCACCACAATTGAAAACGACCTTTTAGTGTATAACCAACTCGTCAGTGAAGAGCGGATTATTAGGAATTCCAAGCCCCTAATAAGCATAGCTTTTGCTATGATTAAGTATTATTTTGCTACATTTTTTAGCATTTTGCTAGCTTCGTTACAAATTTTCCTTGTTATTAAGTAGCTAGCAATACAAAACAGCAATACCTCGCGGTACCGAGTTTGTTTGATACATAAACAAATTGTTTAGAAAATTTACCACCAGGTAATTTTTTTATTACGTCCTGTGATACCCGCCATCATTGACGAGTTATTTTTAATAATCCTACCTATATGGATAAAAAAATGACTACAGACCACCAAGACACACCCACGCAAGAGCTTAAATTTTTGAGACCTGCTGATGTAATCAGGATGTACAAAATAAGCCAGTCAGCACTCTATCGAGGTATAAAAGCTGGAACCATTCCAGAGCCGACAAGGATTAGCCCGAGATTTATAGGCTGGGCACCCGATAAAATAGACGCTGCTTTTAGAGCATAAAAAAACCCCCATTAACCATGTTAAAAGGGGCTTTCTTATGATCTACAAAAACACTATAAAACATACACTCAGTGAACATTATATCCTATTTGTAGATTATTCGCGCTCCCCAAGCGAGTACACATTGAACATTAGCAACATAGACGCAGACACAACCCGCCAAGAATTTGATGCTTCAGACTATATTATTCTTAATACTATTAATATATCAAATCACGTTATATTTACGCCTGAATTCAATAAAAAACTGGAAGCACTAAACCATGAAACCCACGCAATAGAGCGGCAAGAGATCAGCGCGGCTATAGATGATTGCCTTGACCCAATCAAAGTTTTTATTTTTGTTTTAGAAGAACTTATCAAAACCCCAAATACTGATAAAAAGCGTATTTATAAATTACAAAAAGCCGTATCGCTCCTTAAATATTTATCACAAAGAATACTTGTTAGGAAAATGGATGGCCTTATCAAATGCCTTGTAATACATGATGACGAGGTGATGATATGAGCGCATCAATTAACGCCGATGAAATAAGAAGCATGGCGCGCGGCAACTGGATAAATATTATTACTGGTATAGATGGCCGATTCAGTCAGGCAGCAGAGGCTATAGGAAAGCACGTCCCTTGCCCGATTGGTACGGGTTCGGTTGATGGGTTCAGGTTCGAGGATAGTAGTTCAACAGATGGGCACGCCTTCAGCAATACGGGCGAGAAATTGGGTAATGGTTTTCAGGTGCTTATGTGGTCGAATGGGTGGAATTTTAGACAGGCTTTAGAGGCGGTTTATAATCAACTTGGAAGCCCAAAAACTAAACATACCACATCAACACCAGCGATCAGCGCGCCACCCACGCCACCAGCTCCCAATAAAAATCCCGAAATTAAAAAAAATACTATTCCAATAAAAATATGGAAGCGTTCAGCCGAAGAAATAAGCGAACCAGTTGAAAAATACCTTGAAAAGCGCGGGTTATCTGAGGCTTTACCCCTACCGAAATCACTGCGTAGTCATTCAGGCATTGAATACAGCGAAGGCGCAGGGAAGGAACGGGTGGTTAATGGTGTTTACCCCGGGCTTATTGGTGAGATTTTAAAAGATGGCGAAATAGTAGGAATTCAACGCCATTATCTTACCAACGAAGGCGAAAAGGCAGACGTAAAAACCCCTAAAATGATGTTAGCAATACAGCGCGGCGCGTGTAGTGGTGGCGCGGTTCACCTTGGGGAGCCAAAAACAGAGCTTGCGATCACTGAAGGGATTGAAAACGGCTTAGCTGTGCAGCTTGCCACGGGAGTTCCTACATGGTCAGCCACAACAGGAATATTATTATCTAAAATGATAATTCCTAAGAGTGTTGAAACTGTTTATATATTCGCAGACAAAGACCAAAGCGGAGCGGGTAAAAAATACGCTACGCAGCTTTATGAAAAACTAAAAAAAGATAATATAAACACATTTATCTTTATGCCACCCATGCCACGCCAAGAAAATGAAAAGGGCGTGGACTGGCTGGACGTGTTGAACAAGCTAGGAAAAACACCCTTTACCCAAGCTTTAGAAGCAAGCAAAAGTACACCAGGTGATACAGAAAAAACCAACCAAGAAGAAGCCTTAAAACTAACTGACTCTCTTTATATTTTCCCTGAGACCACAGAAAAAGGCGCGCCACTAAATGTATACGAAAATTTCACCTGGATGCTTAAGCAGTACGGAATAATTTGCCGCTACGATGTTATAAAAAAAGATGTTGATGTATCTATACCTCATCATTCTTTTAGCGCGGACAACGGCAAGACCTCAGTAAGGGCGCATATCCTTAGTACATCAATGCGGAACAAATTCCCCTCAAGCTTGGTTGATGACTACCTTAACCTGGAAGCAGAAATAAACCATGTAAACCCTGTTATTGACTGGATAACCTCAAAAGCTTGGGATGGTACCCACCGCTGGGAAGATTTTATATTCAACACCATACAAACAGAGGAAGAAAAATCTAATATGGCATGGGTGTTAATATCGAGGTGGATGTTATCAGCCATAGCAATGGCAGAAAATGGAGTTAAAGGTGGTAAAAAGAAGCATGAAGCCCACGGAATACTTATTTTTACAGGGGCGCAGGGCATGGGAAAAACATCCTGGTTTAAAAGGCTTGTTCCTGAGGGCTCAGAACTTGCCCTTGATGGATTTTTACTTGATCCTAACAATAAAGATTCGGTGCGAACAGCAATTAGTCACTGGCTTGTAGAGCTGGGTGAAATAGATAGTACATTCAGAAAATCCGATCTGTCAGCACTAAAAGCTTTTGTTACCCGCCCCACCGATAAACTAAGAAAACCTTACGGGCGCGATGATTCAAACTACCCAAGAAGAACCGTATTTTTTGGAAGCGTGAATGATAGGGAGTTTCTAATGGATGCGACAGGAAACAGGCGTTACTGGGTTATTGAACCTACAGGTATCGACTATTTACATGACTTTGATATGCAACAGGTTTGGGCAGAGGCATACATGCACTATAAGGGCGGCATGAAGTGGTGGCTAACACCTGAGGAGGAAGCCCAACTAAACAATGACAACAGAGAATATGAAGCACCCGAACCACTAGAAGAGCTATTATTAAATAGGTTTGATTTTTTTGGTAACTCACGCTACCTATCAACTACCTTGAGTGCATCAGACATACTTCAAGACCTTGGGTATACCAACCCCAAGAGAGGGGACGTAATGAAAATTTCTAGGATTGTTGAAAAAATAACGGGGAAAAAATCACGTAAATCTGATGGTAAAAAAGTTTTTGATATGCCACCAAAGCTTATGGCTAAGAACTACTAAAATAGCTAACAAAAACATAACAAAAGGGGCTGGATATTCAGCTCCTTTTTTTTGCCTAAAATATACGAAAAAAACAAAACAGGGTAACCTTTCAAAAACAGGGTAACCAGCAACCAAAAAAGGACAATCTAGGGGATACGAAATAGGTCAAGAAAGCGATTTAAAAAACATAATAATGAAGCACGAAGGAATACAAGAAATAACCAGCCAAAAAGAAGCCTAGCCCTTGTATTCTGCGGTAGTAAACGCCGTCTTATCTTAGCGTTTACCTTAGCGTTTGCCTACAGCCATTTATTTATCTACTACTAAACGGGGTAAACGGGTATAGCAAACACGGTACGTTTACCCCGTTTACTTTTGCCCTATTTTCCAAAAAAAACACCATTTCAGAAGAAAAACCGAAAAAAACACCCAAAAAATTATTTGCTAAAAATCCCCATAAGAAACAAATATTCTCAGTAGGAAAAAACCGACTTTTCATATTTTAGGAAAAAAAACCCCCAACTGTCCAAAAAAAGTAATAGATGACGTACTGATAAATTCTCATGATTTAACGCGCCAAAATCAGAGCATAATCCCCGCTTATTTTTGGCTAAGAACTACTAAAATAGCTAACAAAAACATAATAAAAGGGGCTGGATATTCAGCTCCTTTTTTTTGCCTAAAATATACGAAAAAAACAAAACAGGGTAACCTTTCAAAAACAGGGTAACCTTTCAAAAAATACACACAACCCCGTTAAGCATTGACACCAATGGGATAAGGTTACTTATCTAAACAACTGGATATAAAACAGGGTAACATCTAACAAAAAAATAAATATCTCAGGGGCTTTTGTGGGAGGTGTTATATTTTACATTTATTAAAAAAACAGGGTAACCTTTTCAAAACAGGGTAACCTCAGGGTAACCTCAGGGTAACCTCAGGGTAACCTCTAACCAGCCAAAAAATTAGGCAAGTGATTGAATTAAATGCTTAAAAATAGAGACAGGGTAACTCAGGGTAACCTTTTTACACTTTTAAAGACTTTGGAACAAATGTGGAACTATTGCAATAAATCGCATTATGCAAAAGCTCCACATTGAAAGCTCCTAATAGGGAAATGGATTAAGGTTACCCTGTTTTACCTATAAAACACCCCGTAGCCCTTTAGTATCATGGTCTAAGATACAGGGTAACCTTTAAAACAAGGTTACCCTGAGGTTACCCTGTTCACCATAAAGTAATCGCTACACACTACTATACTAAAGGGATAAGGGACAGGGTAACCTTTAAAACAAGGTTACCCTGTACTGATTTTTTCAAAAAACCAAAAAAAACGACCACCACACGCCCAATAACCATAAAAAACCGCAATGGATCCGCCAGGCAAAGCCAGGGCAACACAATCACCATTTACATGTCTTATTTACCCAATAAAATAACCTTGTCACCAACGCCATGTATATAGGATGGTAAAATATTTACCATCGACACCAGCCAGAACATACACCACCAACATTACAAAAAATTAGCCTTAATTATACATAGCAGCAATAAAACAAAATAAATACATATACAAGCATCATATAGAATATTCCACATAAACAGCGCAAAATTTTAAAATAATTAATAATTTATTCAATAAAAAATAAAATATCTATAAATCAAAGTAAAATAAGTATACACCTATATAACATACTTACATTATTATAGTATTTATACACCCTTAACATACTTACATGAAAAATAAATATACACCCATCAGTCATACTTACCATATACAAAC
>CAZNGU010000001.1:5403-18551 GCA_964572325.1 uncultured Methylomarinum sp. | reverse complement strand
CGTCAAACTTTCGTATATTATTAAATTCTCGTTCCTAAGGCACGAAGCGCATCATTCAACAAGATGGTAAAAAATCATGAGTAAATCAGAAAAAGGCTGTTGCAGTCATAGTGAGTCAGCAGAATGTGAAACACCTTCTAATTCAGCATCCATAAAGGGTATGACCTTTAAAATTGAAGGGCTGGATTGTGTTGAAGAAGTGAGTATTTTAAAGTCAGAAATTTGCCCTTTAGTTGGAGGTTCTGACAACTTGGCTTTTGACGTGATTAATGGTCGGATGACTATTATTACAGAAGCTAAACAGCTATCTGAAAAAACTATCATCAAGGCCGTTGCAGCAACAGGAATGAAAGCCACGCGCTGGAATCCTGGAGAAACACAAACAGATGTTAGTGAAAGGCAGCGATCACAAACGCTTTATGCAACACTCAGTGGTTTGTGCATTATTGCCGGGATATTGATACATATTGCCTTTGCCGGTGGTTTTATCGATATTCAACATTTTTTTCAAGACCCTAAAGCGGTGACTTATTCAATACAAGTCCTGGCGGATTATGTTAAAAACCTGTTCAATGCTCATAGTAAAGAAGCCATGTCGCTGGCTGAAAAATCAGCTTATAGTCTGGCTATTATTTTTGGCGTTCGCCATGTTATTGTCAAAGCCTTTTATGCTTTAAAACGACTTCGAGCAGATATGAATTTGCTGATGGTCGTTGCCATTATGGGTGCTATGATAATCAATGAATGGTTTGAAGCGGCGGCAGTCAGTTTTTTATTTTCTCTGTCTCTAGCGATTGAAAGCTGGAGTGTCGGGCGAGCCAGACATGCAGTTGAAGCACTCTTAGACTTGGCACCTTCTACGGTGACTATCAAGACTGAAAATGGACAGGAGGAAACAACACCGGCTGCTACTGTTGCCATAGGCACAGCCTTTATTGTTAAACCCGGCGAAAAAATTCCACTGGATGGTGAGGTATTAACGGGTATCAGTTCAGTTAATCAAGCGCCGATTAGTGGTGAAAGTGTGCCTGTTACTAAACAAACAGGTGATGAAGTTTTCGCCGGAAGTATTAATGGCGAGGCTGTGTTAGAAGTTAAGTCGACTAAGCTTGCTTCTGATACCACGCTGGCACACATTATACGACTGGTTGAAGATGCCCATAGTAAACGTGCTGAAGCTGAGCAGTGGGTAGAGAAATTTGCCCGTGTCTATACGCCTATTGTCATGCTGTTAGCGATAGCCGTATTTGTTATTCCTCCCCTGTTTTTTGCAGGGGTATGGCAAGACTGGTTATATAAAGCATTAGTTTTATTAGTGATTGCTTGTCCTTGTGCACTGGTTATTTCGACACCGGTGAGCATTGTTGCCGCCTTAGCCTGTGCAGCCCGGCAAGGTATCTTGATTAAAGGCGGTATTTATATAGAAGCCCCCGCCCATCTTAATGCTATAGCTTTTGACAAAACCGGTACATTAACCCAGGGGAATCCAGTGGTTACAGGGCTTTATCCCTATAATAATCATAATCAGGAAGAGTTACTTAGCCGTGCCGCTGCATTAGAATCACGCAGTAATCATCCCTTGGCCAAAGCTATTTTGGACTATAGCAAAGAACAAGGTGTACAGATTGCTCATGCTGAAGATGCCACGGTTTTGCCAGGTAAAGGAGTGACAGGCTTATTTAACGGGAAAGGTTTTTGGCTGGGTTCCAGACGTTATTTATTAGAGCGAGGTCAGGAAACCTCAGAAATTAGTCAGCAAGCTATTGAACTGGAGCAAACAGGGAAAACAGTGATTGCCATTGGTAATGATCAACATGTTTGCGGTTTGATCGCTATTGCTGACCAACCCAGACCACATATTGGGTTGGTTTTGAAATCTCTAAAACAAAACGGGATTCAACATTTAGCCATGTTAACGGGCGATAATCAGGTGACTGCTGAAAATATTGCCAAGGCTTGTGGGATAGATGAAGTGCATGCTGAGCTGTTGCCTGCAGACAAGGTTGAAGTTGTTAGCCAAATGGTAGAGAAATATGGCAATGTAGCAATGATTGGTGACGGTATTAATGATGCACCTGCCTTAGGCAGAGCCAATTTAGGGATCGCTATGGGTGTTATGGGTTCGGATGCTGCTATAGAAACAGCTGATATTGCCTTGATGGGTGATGATCTGTCTAAATTACCCTGGTTGATCCAGCACTCTAAAAGAACATTGGGTATAATCAGGCAAAACATTATCTTTGCACTGACATTGAAGGCTGCTTTTGCGATTTTAGCCTTTGCTGGAATGGCAACATTATGGCAAGCCATAGCAGCTGATACGGGAGCCTCTTTATTGGTGGTGGCTAATGGGCTGAGATTATTAAAACCTAAGGGAATTAAAATATAAAAATTCATATATTAAGCATTCCAAAAGTTTTCGCAGATTATCTTCTTCTCCTCCAAAGGGAGAAGGCAGGGATGAGGGGGAAATAGAATGCATTTCGTTTCACAACACTGGGTACGGTTTACCTATTTCTGCATATTCAGATAAAACAATAAATTATTAGCATGACAAATATTCAAAACTTATTCGATTCTCAAATAATACGTTTACAATCTAATCCTTATTACCAGAAAGTCATGGCCTTGCCAAAACTTCAGCGATGGGGTGTTTATAGTGGGCTTTTTCTACTATCGCAAATCCTGATATTTGGTAGCTTGTATATTATCTTTGGCAAAATTGTGGTTATTGGTTTTTTTGCCAGTATTGTAGCAGGACTCGCTACCGGGGTAGGGGCACTACCGGTACTGTTTTTTAAAAAAATATCAAGCGACTTGCTGAATGGTATGCTTGGACTGGCAGCGGGTGTCATGCTGGCTGCGACTTCATTTGCTTTGATTGTACCCGGTATTAAGTTTGGCAATGATATCTGGCCTGGCAATGGATTATGGATAGTAGCCGCTGGCATGATGATAGGTGCGTTTTTTTTACATTTTACTGATAAAAAACTGCCGCATCTGCATTTTAATGAGGTATCCGATGCTCAGCTGGAAACCATGCAAAAAATTTCTTTATTTATTATTGCAATTACCATACATAACTTTCCAGAAGGCATGTCAGTCGGTGTGAGTTTTGGTAATGGGGATATTAAAAATGGTATGGTTCTAGCCACTGCAATCGGCATACAAAATATTCCTGAAGGCCTGGCTGTTGCTCTACCTCTAGTCGGATTAGGGTATAACAAATGGAAAGCCGTTGGTATTGCTACATTAACAGGCTTGGTAGAACCGGTAGGTGGTTTGCTGGGTATTACCATGGTCACTGTTTTTGAACCTATATTACCGATAGCCATGGGTTTTGCCGCAGGCGCCATGCTATTTGTGATCAGCGAAGAAATTATTCCCGAAACTCATGCTTCTGGCCGTTCTCGGATTGCAACCTTTGCTTTAATGATTGGTTTCATTATTATGTTAGCATTAGAGGAGTTATTAGGTTGATTTTGCTTTAGATATTTTGTTTTTTTAATATGAGATCTTGAGCAGGTTCATAGAGCATAGCTGTGGCTAATATTATTTTAGGACTTATAAAATGAAAATATTTTCTACATGTTTGTTAATGGGCTTGTTTATTCTTTATTTTATTGATGCAGCTTTGAGTATTGATAATCTAAGTATAGAGATGTTAACTCATAATCTTGTGCGTTTTTTTTCTGGGTTTGTATTTCTTGGTATCTGGAACTGGTATAGGCATAGACTAAAATTAAAAATTTCTCTGTACCTTATTTTAGTTTTTTTAGTTTCAGATGATATATATGATTATATTCGAAACATTGACACATTGAATTTCGAGATGTTACTTCATGACTTGTTTGTTGTAATTTGGGGTGCTGTGAGTGGTTATTTTTTTATAAAATTATGTAATAAAATAAACAGTTAAAAAAATAATTTTAGTCATCCTTTAGAATTATTCCTTGTACAATGGCTACCCCATTTATGGACTTGTTTAGATTTCTACCCCGCACAACAGGATAATTCTTTGACATCTTTGCTAAAGGTTTGGGCACAAATTCTAGTTCCCACGGTCTCCGTGGGAATTCATATATGGACGCTCTGCGTCCTGTGACGCGGAGCGTGGGAACGAGAGACGCTTCAATGTGAGATTAATTGTAAACCCTGTTCTATGGAATGTAGTTAAGATGTTTTTAACTCTTCTGTTTCAGCAAATCAATCAGCTTATCTACAAATAATTGTTGCGGCTTTATTGTTATTGGTACGAACCAACATTCCTTATGCGCAAATTCTAAACATTTAATGGCATCTTTTTCTGTCATTAGGATGGGCTTATCATCTTTAAAAGTAAGGTCATCAAGTTTAAATTGATAATGGTCTGGGTAAGCATGAGAATCCAAAGCAATATTTTCTCGTTCAAGCAAGTCAAAGAAACGTTTTGGATTTCCTATGCTTGCAATTGCATGAATGGATTGTTTACTGAATTCTTTTAATAATTTCAATTCATTTGTGACTAAATTAATTGCGCTATCCGCTTCAATCGTCATGGAGAATTCATTTTCTTCAGGGTCATTTCCGTTAACAATGACAAAATCAACTTTTTGTAAGCGATCAACAGGTTCTCTTAGAGGGCCACAAGGTAGCATGTATCCATTACCAAAACGTCGCTCTCCATCTATAACGGCAATTTCTATATCATTATGCAAAGAATATTGTTGTAAACCGTCATTTACTAAAATAAGATTGCAATCAGATTTTTCTAGCAATAGATGACAGGCTTCAATAATTTTAGGCCCCACTGATATAGGACAAGCTATATGCTTTGCCATTAATACCGCTTCAAACCCAACTTGATCAGCATTGCTTTGCTTATCTATCCATTGTGGCCATGTTTCAGAATTACCATCGTAGCCACTGCTGACAATTCCAGGTTTATAGCCTTGTTCTGTAAGAAGTTGAGCCAAGTAAAGTATTAGCGGGGTTTTTCCCGTCCCCCCCACTGTTATACTGCCAACATTAATAACAGGCACAGATAAGTTGGTTTTTTTATAAACCCCAATTTTGTATAAGAACAGTTTAAATCGTCTAAAATCATCAAATATCATTGCAAACGGTACAAAAATATTTGAAATATACATTTCTTTATACCAAGCATCTTGAAACCATCGGCTAATATTTTTTTTCATGTCATTCTCCTGTTAAGCTAACTCGCCTATGAGTCTTTGTATTATCACTTTGTTCCGTATATTTTAAATCCAATCAGGCTAAGGCCAATATCAGTAATGCCATAATTGAAGCTATCCAGAAAAGTATTCGTTGTTGTTGCCTGGTTTCCTTTGATACACAGGGTTGGCCGTGCTCTTCTCTATCAGGCAATAAATAAAGTTTCCGATAGCCAAAACCAATAAAAAATAAAACAGGAAGTAGAAAAAATATCCGCAGTGTTTGCATGGATGTTAAGGTGCTGATCCATGCACTGCCAAGAGCAAAGAATAGCGGTAGTAAAGGTATAAGACAGCAAGTGGCAATTATGCCAATGCCAAACCAGGGGATTTCTTTAGCTTCTTCTTTTTTCTCTGTCATGATAAACCTCCTAAGCAAACAAATATTGAGAGATTAAGGACAGTCTATACCCTGTTCTATAAAACAGGGTCAAGCAAAATTTATATACTCAGGATTTGGAGTCTGTTGGATCAGAAAATGCGTCGATAATAGAGCAATGATGAGTGGATTTATCTTGTTGGCAAGCCTTTACCAGCTTATCGATCGCTATACGGAGTTCTGTCAGGTCTGCTAACTGCTGGTCAATTTGCTGGCGTTTTTGTTCCGCCAGTTTTTGTACATCCTGGCAATGTTCATTGTCCAGTAACAATAATTCTGAAATTTCTTTTAGAGTAAAACCCGATTGTTGTGCGCGTTTTATGAAGCGAAGCCTGGAAATGGCAGTGGCTGGATATTGCCGGTAGCCAGTAGCAGGTTTATCGGGTTCAAGCAATAAACCTTTGCGTTGATAATAGCGGATGGTTTCAATAGTTACATTGGCTTGTTTAGCTAATTTTCCAATGGTCAGTATCATTATAATGCCTTGCGGAATGTGTATTTAAATTAAAATGAGTATTTTCCACCCAGAGCATAGCATTATGTAGGGTGGGCAGGTTCTTTCCCTACTTTGCATGGTTTGGTTAATGGTGGGCAAAAAAACTGCCCACCCTACGCTTTTTCTTAACTTAGTATGCTTTTCTTGCAAAATAATCTGGAGTAGATTAACCCTATGGCTATAAGCGTTAATTTTAGACTATACTTCAGATTGAATGATATTTTATAAAAATCATTTGTAGCAGGATTTCAATAACTTTCTGGATTCAACCCAGGAGATCAAATAATACTCACAGCTTAGTTTATGGACGCTTAATAATAATGAAAAAAATAGCGGGAGATCGTTTTGGAATAGCTATGATTATTGCCAGTTTGTTGGTGATAATATTCATCACCGGACAGTTATTACTGCATAGGCAATCAAGCCGAGAGAATTCAATCAAGGCAGAAGGCCGGAATGTTGTTCGTCTTTTATCTAACTTACCCTATCAACAATTAATACCGGAGCAGAGACCTAGCGGAATATTGGATTTGCTTAATAGCAAACAAACGCAGTCCGATTTTGCATACGCAGCAGTGATTAATCTGAAAGGTGATCCGATAGCAATAAGCTCATCAGGCAGTACGGTCGTACCGCGTGTAGAACTTGCTAATAAAAAAACATTATGGCTAACTGAGCATGAGATTAATACTCAAAATGGTGGTCGAAGCATTCTTGAATTTCGAGCCCCCCTCCTTAAAGAAGGCGAACACATGGGTTATATTCAGGTTGGCTATTTTAAACCCGATTTGGAACTCTCAGAGATTTCATTTATAGCACAATTGGCTTTACCCATTTTCTTATTGGTACCGTTTACCTATTTGATGATAAGGCGCGAACTAAAGCCTTTAAAACTAGCGAATGCTGAAATAAATGCTGCCATGCAGCAGCAGCAGATTAGTCAAATTAGCCATAGCAATAATGAGTTTAAGGATTTTATGACTAATTTTGAACGCTTTGTATCTGAAATTGATAAGCGTTCTGCCCAGTTAACTCAGCAACAGTTTAAATCCACAGCGTCTACTTTAGCACTAAACTATCAGCGCCAGCGTACTGAATCAGCCTTGCAGTCATTACCCGATGCCATTTTGCTTATGGATGAAACAGGCAAAACCACATTTGCCAATTCCAAGCTAATGCCTTTGATTGACGCCAATCTTGATGACATTATAGGCGCAAACCCTCATGAATGGTGCCAAATCTCTGAAATTGTTAATTTACTTGCGAAGTATCAAAATCACGACCAACGATTTCAACAATCTGATGCGGTCGTGTTTACCCCTAAGCAAAACCCGAGTATGACGGTATCGGTCAGTGCTTATCCGCTTTTTTCGCCGCAAAAGGAAGATAGTATATGCGGTACATTAGTCGTTTTTAAAGACATAAGCCGTGAAATTTTAGCTGATCAGGCAAGGGAAGAGTTCATCAACCATATTTCCCATGAACTAAAGTCACCTCTTAATGTTATTCATATGTATGCAGAGGCTCTATTAGAACCTGATCTACCCAGTGAACAATTAATAAATTCGATTAATGTCATTAATGATGAAGTAGAAAGGCTGTCAAACCTCATTGCTAATTTATTAAATATATCTAAAATTGAAGCAGGTAGCATTGCTATCAATATGCAGAGGGTAAAGCTTAATGAATTTCTCCAGGATACTTTTGATAGCGTGGCTAGAAGTGGTAATAACAATGACATTCAATTTGAACTGAATTTACCACAGAATTTGCCTAATATTCAGTTAGATAAGGATTTATTGAGGATAGCACTTAATAATTTGCTGACTAATGCAGTTAAATATAATAATCCCGGAGGCAAAGTCTGTTTTTCTGTAGAAGAGGCTGACGAGAAAATTATTTTGAGCATTAGTGATACAGGCATTGGTATTAGTAAAAAAGATCAAGCTTTTGTTTTTGAGAAGTTTTATCGTTCAGATGATGAGGATGTCACGCAACGTAGTGGACATGGTTTGGGTTTAGCTTTAGCAAAAGAAATTATAGACTTGCATCATGGAACCTTGCAGTTGGAAAGTACAGCAGGCGAGGGCAGTGTTTTTACTATAGAATTGAAGAAGACCAGTTCTTTTTTAACATAAAAATATCATGAAAAAAATTCTTATCGCTGATGATGAACCTCATGTCTCAATGATTTTAAAGCAGTTCTTAGAGCGTTCTCACTACCATGTGACTACTGTATTGAATGGTCAGCAAGCATTGGATCAGATTGCTAAAGAGATGCCCGACCTTTTGGTTACCGATGTACAGATGCCGAAAATGAATGGCATAGACTTGTGCGAAGCGGTTAATAAGAACTACCCGCAACTGAAGAAACTAATCATTGTGATGACTTCACGAACAGATAATCATATTCGAACCTGGGCTAAACCGCTTAGTCACATTGAGTTAATGGAAAAACCGTTAAGCATGCGTCGTTTAATTAGTCGTATCAATACTTTTTTTGACCAGCAGAGTGAATAAGACATGAATAGTCGGGTCAAACAACTTAATTTATCTAAATATTTGCCATTTTTTTCATCGGCACCTGCAAAGAATTGTCTCTTGGCTATTCATACTTTTACTGGCAAAGTTATTATAGCAGAACCCTCTGAAAAGCAATCAGAGCACACACTACAACATCTTAGCAAAAAAATAGATTGGGATCAGATTACGGGTGATAAAACTTACTTGTCTGTTAATGGAATAGGCCATGTTTTTATTAGCTCTCTGGTCTTAGGTGCAAATGAACAACATTACTACTTATTAGGGTTTCAAGAAAAAGAGTTAGCACTATCTTCACAACAAATTGATGAATTAAGTAAAAAAATACAGCATATAGCTACTTGTCTGGCAGAGGATTACACCCAGACTGAAATTATCACTGGGATGGCAGATGAACTTTCAGTCCGTTATGAAGAGCTCAATTTGCTTTATGGTATGGATGATATTAATTCTTTAAAAAATAATGATGAAGAATGTTTGCTCCAGCAAATCACCCAGAATTGCATTGAATATTTGAATATTGACTATGCTGCCATTTATATTCCAGATCAAGATTTCTTTTTTCACCTCTATGGATATGATAGCCGTATGGCTGAAGAAAATCACCTGGAACAAATTATTTGTCAACATTTGTACGATCATATAAGTATTAATTGTGAAACCGTAGTCATTAATAGAAACAGGACGACTGACTGGACCGATGCTGATTTAAAAAATTCTAATAAATTAATAGCCGCTCCAATACTCGATGCCAATCTAAATCTTTGTGGATTACTGGTTCTGATTAAATCCTTTCAAGGTTCCGATTTTTCCAATAGTGATCGTAAATTAGCTGAAGTCCTGGCCGCCGAAGCGTCAAAATTGATACAAGCGCGTCGTGACCCACTGACAAGCCAGTTTAACCGTCGTGGCTTTACTGAAAAATTAGAAAAAACATTGGCTGAACGACAATCATCTGCGACTAATAACTGTCTTTTAGTCATTGATTTAGACCAGTTTAAATTAATTAATGATACAGCGGGTCAGGCCGGTGGCGATCAACTGCTAAGGCAAATTACTGTACTCATATTAAAAAACTTGAAACAATCAGACATCTTGGCGCGTTTGGGCTCAGATGAATTTGCCATTATTTTGAAACAATGCAGCTTAGAACATGCGATCAATATAGCGGAAAGGATTCGCCTGGCCATCAAACAATTTCGTTTTTTATATCAGGAAAAAATGTTTGATTTATCGACCTGCCTGGGTGTTGTTGAATTAAATTCACAGATGAAAGACTTTTCTCAAGCGCTCGGCTCAGCCGACTTAGCCTGTACCGTTGCCAAAGAGCAAGGAAGAAACCGAGTCCATGTCTATACGCCAACGGATGAAACACTACTCAAACATGAAAGTCAGATGCTCTGGATCAGTCGAATCAACATAGCATTAGAAGAAGATCAGTTTCTGATTTATCGGCAAAAAATAGAATTACTTCAAGGTGACCCTGATACAGAAGAGCATTATGAAATACTGATTCGCCTTAAAGAAAAAAAGGGAACCGTTTTGTCTCCCTTTCATTTCATACCCGCAGCAGAACGCTATCATTTGATGCCAAAAATTGATCGTTGGGTCATTAAAACCACCTTGGAAAAAATGGCAGAGACCTTTAGCAAAAATTCAGATTCTAAACTAATCTGTTCCATCAATTTGTCGGGACAATCCTTTTCCGACGATAGTTTAGTTCATTTTATTCAGGAACAACTTGAAAAAAATGCAGTACCCGCTAATAAAATTTGTCTTGAAATAACTGAAACAGCGGCCGTATCAAATCTCACACAGGCTGTTAAATTTATGGAACAACTCAAGGCTATTGGTTGCCACTTTTCGCTAGATGATTTTGGTAGTGGCATGAGTTCTTTCACCTATTTAAAAAACCTACCGGTTGATTATCTTAAAATTGATGGTTACTTTGTTAAAACGATGTTGGAAAATAAAATTGATAAGGCCATGGTTAATGCAATATACCAAATTGGTAGTGTCATGGGCTTAAAAATTATTGCCGAATTTGTAGAAAATGAAGACATTATGAATGAACTGAGGATGATGGGAGTGGATTATGGACAGGGCTATGGTATTGGTAAGCCCGAACTTTTTATTTAGGAATAGGTGATGGCTGAAATTAACCGTAGTCGTGTAGGGACTAACACCTATTTAGCACCCCAGGGGTCACTTATCGACATGCCAACACTGGAAGCACTCTGTCAAGAAGTCGATAATTGTATCGCCAAGTCAGAGACACAATTGATTATTGATTTAAATAAAGTGCCTACCTTGTCAAGTAAAGTATTAGAAGCACTACTAGACTGGCAAGATCATTTAGTGCCCAAAGGGGGCAAGTTAACCATTGTAAATGCAAATCCTGTTAATTTGGATGTATTTCGTATTACAGAACTGGAAAATTATATCCAGGTTATGACGCGAAAAAACGTAGCCCTAAGACCTCAAAATTCTAGTATTACCCAAAACAAAAGACTGGGTGATTTATTAATTGAAGGACAGCTTCTTACCCCGGAAAATCTAGATAAAGCTTTACAATTACAAGCTGCCACAGGCAAACGTATGGGGGCTATTTTAATAGATAAAGGGTGGGTTGCAGAAGTTGATTTTCTTAAAACGCTGAGCAAGCAATTAGCCATCCCTTATTTACATCTCAGACCCGGCGTTTGGGATGCATCTATTAGTTCCCTAGTCAGTAAAGAAACGCAAGAACGTTTGAATATACTGCCACTGTTTAAAATCCACAAAAATCTCTTCGTAGCAAGCAACGATCCTCAAAACCTGAATGCTTTTGATGAATTAAAGCAACTCACTGGCTGCATAATCAAACCAGTACTGGCTAAAAATGAAGAAATAATTAGACAGTTTAGAGATTCTATGGGTGACGATTTAGATATCTCTGAATACTTAACCGATCTGGAAGAAGACTTTGAAGTTATAGATGAAAATATACCCGATGACATTACTATTATTGATGAAATGTCCAGTGGTAGTCCAGTGGTCAATCTGGTTAATGCCTTAATTCAGCGATCTATTCGTGATGGTGCCAGCGATATTCATATTGAACCTTCCCGTTCAAAATGCAGAGTGCGTTTTCGCCTTGATGGTGTTTTGTATGAAGTCATGAATCCAGCCTATGAAATGCATCCTGCTATTGTTTCAAGAATAAAAATAATGGCTAACCTGGATATCGCCGAGCGTAGACTACCTCAAGATGGTCGTATTCAGGTGACTATCCAGGGGCGATCTGTTGACCTTAGAGTGAGCACCTTGCCCGGTGTTTTTGGGGAAAAAATTGTATTGCGGGTGCTCGATAAAAATCAAAGTATTCTGGATATTGATAAACTGGCCTTGTCAGAAACCAACCACACAGACTTTGTTAATTTATTAAAACGAACCCATGGTTTGATTTTAGTCACAGGCCCCACGGGGAGTGGTAAAACGACAACACTCTATGCTGCTATCAATTATTTGAATTCTATAGAAAAAAGTATCGTCACTATTGAAGACCCTGTGGAATACCAGGTTGATATTGTCAATCAAAATCAGGTAAAAGAAGCCATAGGATTGTCTTTTTCCAAATTATTAAAACATGTCTTACGGCAAGATCCCGATATTATTATGGTGGGTGAAATCCGTGAGCGTGAAACGGCGGAAATTGCAGTGCAAGCAGCACTAACAGGCCATTTAGTACTTTCCACCTTACATACTAATGAAAGTACTGGTGCGATTACCCGTTTAATTGAAATGGGAATAGAGCCCTATTTGCTTTCCTCTTCTTTAATTGGCGTGGTGGCTCAGCGTTTATTACGTACTGTCTGTGAAGAATGCAAAACATCTTATCTGGCGACCCCTGAAGAGATTAAACGCTACCATTGGCAAGATCAAGGGCAGGTGCGGTTATTAAAAGGGCGGGGCTGTCCGCATTGTTATGATTCAGGTTACAAAGGCAGGGTGGCAACGCATGAAGTATTAACCGTTGATTCTCCCCTGCAAAAATTAATGGTGACTAATCCTACTCAGGAGCAGTTACTTGCATTTGTAAAAAATAAAGGAATGAAAACACTTTATGATGATGGAATAGAGCGTGCTTTACAGGGCAAAACCACATTAGAAGAAGTTTCACGTGTTGTTACTTCAGATTAACAGGCCACATTTATGCCTATAGAAATTGAAAACACCCCCGCGACTAAAAAAACCAGTATCAATATTAATATTGAGTTAACCGGCTCGAGAAAAATAACGGCCAAGGACAGGATGTTTTTTATTGAACAACTGGCATTAATGATAGAAACAGGGAATGATCTGCATACCAGCCTGGATATCCTGAGCGAACAAAGTAGCAATCCCGAACTACGTAGGGTGATTGCAGAAATCAGAGACAGTATCGGTGAGGGTAAAACTTTTTCCAGTGCTATGGCAAAACACCCCAAAGTTTTTTCCAGTACTTATATTAGCTTAATTGCAGCCAGTGAAAGCGGTG
>CAZNGU010000001.1:0-5303 GCA_964572325.1 uncultured Methylomarinum sp. | reverse complement strand
CCCAAAGTTTTTTCCAGTACTTATATTAGCTTAATTGCAGCCAGTGAAAGCGGTGGTTATATGCAACGCATACTGGAACACTTGGTGGAAATGGAAAAACAAAGAGATGAATTAAATACGACTATAATTTCGGCTGTTTCCTACCCTGCTTTTCTAATGGTTTTTTCCATTGCTATGGTCATCTTTATTTTGGCTGTGGTGTTCCCAAAGTTTGCAGCACTGTTTGTCTCAATTCAGGATCAACTCCCAGCCAGTACAGTTTTTTTAATGGCTGCAAGCCATATTATTCTGCAATACTGGTGGGCATTATTGATAGGGTTAGCTGCGCTGACTATAGTCTTTTTAGTCTGGCTAAACAGTGATTGGGGAGATCACAGCATTGCAAGTTTTAAGCTTAAGGCTCCCGGCATTAAAAATATTTTTATCAAAATCTACTTAATTCAGATAATGCGTGTATTGGGCTTGTCTTTAAAGCATGGTGTCAATTTGCTTGAATCCTTGGAAATAGCCAAAGATGTAGCAAAAAACCACATATTTCACCAGTTTGTCGAGCAACTTATTAAGAATATTAAAGATGGAAAAAAATTAGCCTTAGGTTTTAATCAAGCAGATTTTATTCCTCCTATGGTTAAGCAAATGATTACGACGGGAGAAGAAACCGGTAATCTGGCTTTAGTTTGTTCACGTATTGCAGATTATTTCCAGAAAGAATTAGAAAAGCAATTGAAATTGGTAAGCAAGGCGATTGAACCTATTATGTTAATTGTTATGGGGGCTGTTGTGGGGATGTTGGTGAGTTCATTAATTCTACCTATTTTCAAGCTATCTCATGCGGTTCGTTAGCAAAACGTGAAACAATACGCTAAATGCACGCCTTAATTTGTAGTCATAACTTTAATAAAAATTTAAAACGAACTATAATCTTATTAAGCTTTTACAATATCTATTCAGTGTGTTTTTTAAGTTGATATTGTAGGTTAATTTCGTATCAGAACAGCCCATTAACTTTGGATTGATGGATATTTCCCAGCCAGAGTATTATTGCGATTAAGTTAAGGCAAGAGATTGTGTAGGGTGGACAGGTTCTTTTGCCCACCTTGGCATTGGTCAGGGTTAATGGTGGGCAAAAAAAACTGCCCACCCTACGCTTTTTCTTAACGGGTATATATTGACAAGTAGAAAGAGCGTTGGTTCTTAGGAATCTGATAAACTAATAGCCAGGCCATACTGAATTATCACCTCAAATATATTAGGAAACCGAACATGTTTAAAGCAACTATAAAAAAACCAATAATGAAAGGCTTTACCCTTGTAGAATTATTAATCGTGGTGATTATTCTGGCAATTTTAGCTGCTATTGTGGTTCCTCAATTTGCCAGCACAACCGATGACGCTAAAGAATCGGCATTGGATAGTACACTGTCAAATATGAGGTCAGCTATAGACCTTTACCGACAACAGCATGGTGAATATCCTGCATTTATCACAGCGGTTCCTGCTTCCGGTTGTACTACCGGTACCAAAGGGGCTGGTTTGGTTAATACTTCTGCTGCTTTTATAGAACAATTGAGTATGTATACTGATGCCGATGGAGGCGCTTGCAGTATTGCTGACACTACATTTAAATATGGACCTTATTTGAAAAAAAGTAGTTTACCTGCTAACCCAATCACTCTCGACGATACCTTGGTAGTGGCAACTACGGGTAATTTGGTAATAACAGTGCAAACCAGTAAAGGTTGGGCATACGATGTGAAAAACGGCAAGTTTGTGGCGGATGATGACTCATTAGATTCCGGTGGAGTTGTTAAATATTCTGAACACTAAATTGCTGCATTGCCTCCTAAGGAATGGGTACGAAATAACTTGAGCAACTAGCGCGGTATTTTTGTCCGTCTTCAAGGCGCAACGAAGAGAGCATAGCAATCTATGTGACCGGAGTTGCAAAGCTTCCGCTCCTGCTCACACCCCTACGATCACCATGGAAGGTGGAAGTGTAAATAGATTGCCTGGAGCAATCTTTACCATCCGTGTAGGCAACGCAGAAGTCGGATATAAAGACAAGTAAGGCGGGTGGGTTATTTATTGCGAGCTGCCTAAGGTAAAGGGGGCAGTTGTCCACGCTACGGGTTCAATAATGCGTACAAGAAACATAAAAAATTTCATTGGCATTTGGATGATCCATTTTAAAACCACAGATTCATCGCGTTTAATTTCTGGGCAAGATGTCAGTGCCTTGCCTCAATTACGCTCAAAATCTACAAAAAACCAGCGGGGTCTCAGTTTTATTGAACTGACGATTGCCTTGCTTATATTGGTCATTATTGCCGCTGTAGCCCTTCCTGATTTATCTTCAAATGATCATGCAAAACTTGATATCGCAGCTAGTGAAGTAGTAGAGGCAATACGCTTTGCCCGGTTGGAATCAATACGTACAGCCAGTCCTTATGGTGTTAACGTTAACGACGGAAATGATAGAGTAAGAGTTTATTCACTGGTTTATATGGAATTTTTTGGATTTCCTATATGGACACCGACTTTTGATGTTTATCATCCCGTTGATAAAAAATTCTATACTCTAAATCTGAATACCGATGTAAAAACCAGTGGAGTGGATCTGCAAAGTCACAGTATTCTTTTTACTGATTCTGGTACTAATAGTGACTTTCTTGGTTTTAACAGTAACGGTAATCCGAAAAAATCTGTTGGGAATACTGATTATTTGCTGGATGGAATTGCAACTATTACTCTTGCTTATTCCGGACAAACCCGAGTTATTAGTGTAGCGCCGATAACAGGCCGTGTGACAGTGCAATGAAGCGGGTTTTCCACATATTATCTCCTTCTCCAAAGGGAGAAGGCAGGGATGAGGGGAAATAGAATGCAAGCACTTTTGGGACGATTAACTAGCAAACAACGTGGCTTTTCTTATGTTGAAGTCTTGGTAGCAACACTTGTGCTATCCATTGCCATTGTACCTGCAATGGAAGCCATTCAATCAGGTATTCAAGCGAGTGTTATTCATGAATCACTCACACAACAACATTTTGCTTTGATTAAGCGCATGGAAGAGGTGCAAGCTGAAGCCTATGAAAATCTATTAAACGCAGCACAAACAGCCAGTAATTCCACTACGCCTAGTAGCTATTCTGATCCAGCAGGCCAAAAAGACCGGGTGTTGGTTTTTTTAGCGTTGTATGATGCCGATGCTGATCCTTTTACCTTAGTTGACCCAGATAATGATGGTGATGGCGATATTTATAGCGGGGATACTTCAAACCTGCTATGGCTACGGGTAACACTTGAAAATAGTGCGCAAAGCTTGGAAACTTTGCTTGCCAGATGAAACAGAGAATCCAAAAACAACAGGGTTTTTCATTAATTGAAGTATTAATTTCAATTACTATTGCCGGAATATTAATTGTGAGCATGCAGGATCTGATCTCTCTGGCTTTTTATGCCGAAAAAAGTGCGCGTGCTCAAAATAATAGCTTACAGCAAGGGCGTTTTGCCATGCAACTCATGCTTAAATCGGTGCGGATGACTCGGCGATTAATGATTCCATTGGGAGAAAACCCCAGTACTGCCTATAGCGAATCAGTACGTGATGTTTTGGCGGTCACACTGGATCCCACTCTGGACCGAGATAAAGATGGTTGGGCAGATGCTAATAATGATAAGGATTTTCTGGATATTAATAATAATAGCAGTCGGGATGCAGGTGAGCCAGAGCGAGTGGATGAAGATCTCAGTAATGATAATACCAATGATCAACAACCAGGTATTACTGGCATTGATGATGATGGTGATGGGCTTGTTGATGAAGGAACAGGAGCACTAGACAATGATGAAGACGGTGTAGCTTATGAAGATAATCTTAATAACATTGATGATGATAATGATGGCAGTGTAGATGAAGATATTTTTCAAGATATGAATGGTGATAATAAACCCGGTATTGCTGGTATTGATGATGATTTTGACGGTAATGTGGATGAGGGGTTCTCAGATGATGATGACGAGGATGGCTCTCGAGGTGAAGACTGGTTTGATCCCGTCGTTTATTTCCTAAATGGTACCACACTGATGCAACGTGTCCCCAATCTTAACCCTGCCGATGGCAATGATTTCCAGGAAAACCCCATTGCTGAAAATGTCAGTTTGTTTCAGGTTATACGCTTTCCACAGGGAGGGGGGCGAGCGGTTTTAGTAGAGTTAAGCTTGCAAATTACGGCAGCCAATGGAGAACTTGTCAATTTTAATACCCGGGTGGCGGTGGGAAGTGGCTTATGAGACAGCCGCGTAGAAATTTAAAATTCAAGCAAGCTTTTATATTATTACCTGTGATACTTACCTTAATGGTGCTTGCTACTGTTGCTTACTTATTGAGTCGGGAAGGTGCAATCAATGCCGGTAATGTTAATCGTGAAGCGCAATTAGATACGGCTTTATATGTTACTCAGGCGGGTTATAACTCAGCTATATGGCAGTTGAATCGGAAAAATTGCATAGGCTATACAGATATCTCAAGTACAGCTTTCGGCGATCATAATTATCTTGCTGAATTTACTGACACGACAGGGACAACATTAACAGCAGGTTCGCCTGTCAATATCAAAGTGGTGGGTACACTAGCCAGTGGAGAAAGTTATACCATTAATCGTGACCGAGAAAAAATCTATCAGTACCCATTGATAGCAGTGACGCTACAATTGGGAACTGATCCTGGCAAGGATGCTACGCTTAACAGTTTTTTTAATAATCGAAATATTGGAGCTGCTGTTGAACAACGAGTTTCAACTGTCTCAGATGAATTACGACATCAGCTGATTCAGTTTGATTTAAGTAGTCTTCCTGTTGAAGCTAATATTGTTTCAGCGCATCTTGAACTACTACAAACAAAAACTGACTCAGCTGGAGCTGATGCTCAGATTACTGTATATCGTGTGACACAAAGCTGGGTAGAAGGCACTAAGGATGGAACTGGCCAACCAGACGGTGCAACTTGGGATACTGCTGATGGTAGCCTTGTTTGGAATAGTGGCAGTGGGGGTAGCTATGATGCAACATCGGTGGCCAGTATTGAAATAACAACAGCGAATGTAGTTAGAAAGTGGAATGTTAGCACCTTGGTGCAAGGTTGGCATCAAGGACAATATGCTAATGACGGTCTATTGCTTATAGGCTCAGGATCAGTGTTTGTCAGCTTTGCTTCTAAAGAAAACAGCACAACTGCAAATAGACCCAAACTTATTATTACTTATTCCTGCGAATGTGGTATTTCTTGTGGAGGGGGCGGACTC